>CAXSFF010000080.1:0-8432 GCA_964236035.1 uncultured Acetobacteraceae bacterium | reverse complement strand
CGGCCCCTGAGCTTCTACCACTCGCCACCTTCGTATTTGTTTCCTTAGCAACTGTACCGCTAATTGTGACCTCCCTAATTGCTGAAGTGAAGTCATTCAAAAGTGGAGCTACGTCTGCTAGTGACCAACCTTTTTTTGGATCAGTGAAGGCCTCTAAAAATGCTTGGTGCATGCAGATGCACATGTCGATCAATAAGCGTGTCGAGCGCTCAGACAAGGTTAGACTTGTATCATTGTAGACAGAGTTGTTTGATCCAAGGTTGGAGCAGTCAATGTATATTGCAATGTCACCCCCACTATCACGTTGAGCTTCAAAATACCTAAGAGCATGGGTTTTGCCCACGCCTCGTCTCCCATATATTATCTGGCTGGATCTATTGGCCAACACGTCCAGCAGAGGTCCAACTGCCACAAAGGTGTCTATAATTTGCTGCGGGGCAAATTTCTCAGCACGGTCGTCAAAGCGAGTAAAACAACGGCTTAGAGCGACATTTACGGTGTCTGACATACCTGCACTCGGTTCAATCTTTGCTATCATGCCTGTAGGCCTGTCATCGGTCGAGAACGAACCAAGCTGGATCGACATTTAAGCCCATGAGTCTGATCCCTGATTCACAGGTCCGGTAAGCTCTGACGCAACAAGGCCAATATGGAGCATTTCCAAAGCAGCGTTAAATAGCGGAGATTGTGCGCGTAGCGGCCGACTGAGACGATGGCAGAACGTCCGCTTTCAAGATTTGAGAATGGCCTGTTGATGGCCGACATGGGTCGAGAGCCGACCTGCCGCAGCAGGGTACCATCTGTCAGGTTTGCATCACTAGGCTGTCATCGTACCATCCCGCCGGAGCAGGCGGGCACTGATGCATCTGCAAACGGGGGTTGATATGACGTCGGACTTGAGGACCGCAGCGGTTTCGAGCCTTGCGCTGATCGACGTCGGCGGGTTGTCGTCGCCAAACCTAGCCGTGCGGCAGGCGGTCGCCGACGAGATGCGGGCGGCCTGCCTGGGTCCGGGCTTCTTCTACATCAGGAACCACGGCATCGCCGCCGGCCTCGTCGATGCCGTCATGGCGGAGACCAAAGCCTTCTTCGGCCAGGCGGTCGACGCCAAGGCGCAGGTCGCCAAGACCCGGTCGCCCTGCAACCGGGGCTGGGAGCCGCTCCGTGCGCAGGCATTGGAGCCTGGCACCGCGCCGGACCTGAAGGAAAGCTTCTACCTTGGGCGCGAGCTCGCTTCCGACCATCCGAGCGTCGTCGCCGGCAAGTTCAACCACGGGCCGAACCAGTGGCCCGCCGCCCTGCCCGGGTTCCGGCCGATGATGCGCGCCTACTACGAGGCGATGCTGGACCTGAGCGAACGCATGATGCGCGGCCTCGCCCTGTCGCTCGGGTTGGCGGAGGACTATTTCGACGCCTTCATGCGCGAGCCGATGGCGACCCTGCGCCTGCTGCACTACCCGCCGCACCCGGCGGACGCGCCGGAGAACCAGCGGGGCGCCGGCGCGCACACCGATTACGGCGTCCTGACGTTCCTGTTGCAGGACGCCAACGGCGGCTTGCAGGTGCACGATGCCGCCACGGGCCGCTGGATCGACGCGGCCCCCGTGCCCGGCAGCTACGTCGTCAACCTGGGTGACACGATCGCCCGCTGGACCAACGACCGCTACCATTCGACGTTGCACCGGGTCATCAACGCATCCGGCCAGGAACGCTACTCGGTGCCGTTCTTCTTCAACGGCAACGCCGACCACGTCGTCTCCTGCCTGCCCGGCTGCCTGGCGCAGGGCGAGGCGCCGAAATACCGGCCGAACACGGTCGCGGGCCACATGGCCGAGATGTATGGGCGG
This sequence comes from uncultured Acetobacteraceae bacterium, assembly GCA_964236035.1. Lineage (GTDB taxonomy): Bacteria > Pseudomonadota > Alphaproteobacteria > Acetobacterales > Acetobacteraceae > CAXSFF01. Next base: position 6,585 of record CAXSFF010000080.1, on the reverse strand, counting down.
AGCTACGCCATCGCGTCGTGAGCCGGCGGGCGGTCCGCGATGATGGCGTCGGCGATCTTCTCCGCGATCATGATAACGGGCAGGTTGGTGTTGGCGCGCGGCAACTCGGGCATGACGGAGGCGTCGACCACCCGCAACCTCTCGAAGCCATGCACCCGCCCGGCCGCATCGACGACCGCGTCCGGATCATCGGCGCGGCCCATGCGGCACGTGCCGCTCACGTGCGACACGCTCATCACGTTCGCCCGCAGATAGGCGTCGAGGCGGCCCGGCTCCTCAAGCAGCCGTTCGAGCGGGGGCGCGTTGGTCATCACGTGACGGACCAGCAGCCGGGACAGCCACGCCGGGCCATCGAGCAGCCGGCCGAGCGTGCCCATGACCATCCGGTTGCCGGCGTGCACCTGGGTCATGAAGCGGATCACAGGGCTGAACCGCACCGCGAAGGGATGCCGGACGGCGCCGCGCCGCTCAAGGTCGCGCACGACCGCGGCGACGAAGCGCACGCCCTGCGCGAGGCGGGCCGCGTCGTCGCCCTGGCCCAGCAGGTCCATCTCGACGCGCGGGTGCTGCCATGGGTCGCGGCTCGCCAGGGTGACGCGGCCGCGCGCACGTGGCTTGTTGAGCCAGACGTAGAAGTACGCGATGCGCCGGCCGACGCCATGCCAGGCGGACGCCGTGCCGGTATGGACGTAGAGGTCCGACGGCGGCGCTCCGGGACAGCCGGACGAGAACCGGGCAGCGACCTGCCCGGACTTGCGCAACGGCGGGGATGTGCGCTGGCCGGCCGGGACGAAGGCGCACAGATGCGTGCCCGGATGGTCCTGCAGGTTCGCGCCGACCCCTGGCCGGTCGGCCACGACGGGTATGCCGAGACGGTCGAGGTCCGCGCGCGGGCCGATCCCGGCGCGCAGCAGCATCGCCGGGCTGTGCAGCGCGCCGGCGCAGAGGATCACCAGGCCGGCGCGTATCTCCACCCGAGACCCTGATTGCTGCACCGTGCAGCCGACGGCGCGCCGTCCTGCCAGCGTCAGCGCCAGGACGTGGACCCCCGTGCGCAGCGTGAGGTTGCGGCGGGCGCGTACCGCGGGCGTCAGGTAGACCATCGGCACGCTGGCCCGCCGCGCGTCGGGCGTGGCGACGCCCGTGTTCGTGTAGGCGGCGGCGAAATACCCGTCACCGAACACGCCGTTCTGGTCGCCGAGGTCCGGCAGGCCGCCCGCCTCCAGCGCCGTGGCCAATGACAGCGAGAACGGCGGCCACAGCGCACGCGGCACCCGGGCGATCGGCATGGGGCCGGAGGCGCCGTGCAGCGGGCCGCCGAAATCCATGTCCGTCTCCAGCTTGCGGAAGTACGGCAGCACGCCGGTCCAATCCCATCCCTCGGCGCCGGCTTCGGCCCAGGCGTCGTAGTCGGCCGGCACGCCGCGGTTGCCGACCTGCGCGTTGACGCTGGAGCCGCCCCCGAGCACGCGGCCCTGCTCGTAGAAGCGGGTGCGCGGCCGGCTGAACGGCCGCACGCGCAGGCGCGGCCAAAGGTATCGGCGGCCATGGAAGATCGCCACGGGGGCGGGGGCGCTGATCGCCGGCGGCACGGCGTCCGGCGGCGTGTCGGCGCCGGCTTCCAGCAGCAGCACCGTCGTCGCGGGATCGACCGACAGCCGGTTCGCCAGCACGCACCCCGCCGAGCCGCCGCCGATGATGACGACGTCGAAATGCTCCGGCTCGCTCACGCCCCGATGAGGCCCGAAGCGCCGGTGCGGGGTGGAAAGGCGCGGTAGTCCAGCCCCGTCATCGCCTCCGCGCGGCTGATGAGCCGGTCCGTCGCGTCGTCGACGGCGGCGCGCAGCTCCAGCTCGTCCTGGCCGAGCAGGCGCCCATCGCGGACCCGCGGGACACCCGCCACCATCGTGAGCGAGGCTCGCGTGTCATGGCCCGCCAGCAGCAGCCCCGACAGCAGGTCGGTGCGGGCGCCCGCAAAGCCGATGCCGCGCATGTCGAACGCCGCGAGGTCCGCGCAGGCGCCCGGCCGCAGCACGCCGATGTCGCCGCGCCCGATCATGCGGGCCGGCACGCGGGTGGCCATCAGCAGGATGTCGTACGGGTCGAGCCAGTCGTCATGGGCCACCTCCCCGCCCCCGCCCGCCAGGCGGTGCAGCAGCAGCGCCAGCCGCATCTCGCCGAGCATCGATCCGCTGTCGTTGCTGGCGCCGCCGTCGACGCCCACCGCCACGGGCATGCCGTGCCGGCGCAGCGCGTGCACCCGCGTGATCCGCGCGCCGAGCCGCAGGATCATGCGGGGGCAGTGCGCCAGCCCGACGCCGCGGCGGCCGAGCAGGGCCGCGTCATCGTCGTTCAGCCGTGTCCCATGGGCAAGCCAGGTGCGTGGCGTCAGGAACCCGGCGTCGTCCAGCACCTCGATCGGCGTTCGCCCGAAGCGGCCCTGGATCGCTGTGCGCTCGGCGTCCTGCGGGTGGACGTGCATGTGCAACCCGGTCCCCGTCTCCCTCGCGAGCGCCGCCACGCCGGCAAGGAAACCGAGGTCGTCGTAGGTGGGCGTGGTGGGGCCGAGCGCCACCGTCACCATGGAGCCGGACGCCGTATCATGGTGGCGCAGGATGGTGCGGCGCATGTCGGCCAGCACGGCGGCCGGGTCGTCGATGATGCCGGAGAGGGCCGGACCCATCACCGGCAGCAGCTCGCGGCCCAGGTCCCCTTCGAGCGCCGTCATGCTGCCGCGCACCAGGTGCAGCCGCAGGCCCATCTCGCGGACGGCGGCGACCTCCGCCTCGACATAGGCGGAGTCGCAGCGGGGGACCAGGTAGAAGTGGTCGACGCTGGTGGTGGCGCCGGTCAGCAGCAGTTCGGCCGCCGTGGCGCGGCAGGCGGCGGCGTGGTCTGCTGGCGTCATGCCGCCCCACAGCGGATACATCAGCCGCAGCCAGTCCAGCAGGTGGCCGCGCGTGGCGCCCGGGATCGCGCGCGTCAGCGTCTGGAAGAAGTGGTGGTGCGCGTTGACGAAGCCGGGCATCGCGATCGAGCCCGCCAGGTCGATGCGAAGGTCGAACGCGCCGGCCGGCGGCGGCCCCTCGCCGAGCGCCGCCACGACCCCGTCCTGCGTGACGAGCCAGGCCCGGCGCAGCACGCGCCCAGAACCGTCACCGGCGTCGTCGCAGGTGTAGAGCGCATCGATGTTCTCGATCAGATGGCGCATCGTTCAATATCCCAGATGGGCTTTGGCGATCCTATCGCGCCGCCTGCGGCCGCGGCCGGGTCAAGTCGAAGCGCGGCAGGATCACGAAAGGCCGCAGGCAGGCGTCCATCCAGCGCCAGGCGTCGCGGATCGCCGGTTTCAGGTCGGCCAGGCGGTCCACCACCCGGTAGTTGACGCGCATCGCCCTCAGCACGTCCTCCGTAAGCTCGCCCGTCTCGGCGAAGAACTCCTGGTCGCCCGTATCGCCGCGGTACTCGGCCACGATCAACGTCGGGATGCCGTAGCTCTGATGGCCGCGCAACAGGTGGTAGACCCCGGCGTAAAGGCCGAAGTTCTCGACCAGCGCCGCCGGCCGCAGCCCGCCGAGCCAGGCGCCGGCGCAGATGCCGAAGCCGGTGCCTTCCTGGGCCACGGGCACGTAGGTGACGGCCCCGCTGTCCTGGCACCGACGCTGCGCCGCCGAAAGGCCGCTGCAAGGAAGCCCGACGACCAGGTTGGTGCCGGCATCGACCAGGCCGTCATACAGTACGTCGGCAAAGCGGCTGCCGGCATCGACATCGCTCGGCGCGGCGTCCGGCTTGGGGGCGGCGCCGTGCTCCTTGCCCGACGGCGCCAGGATGCGTCCGCCCCGCAGGCGTTCAATGTGGCGCACGAAGCGGTACTTGCTCTCCTTGAGGTCGAGCGGCAGGGCGCCGGCGAACGCCTGCTCGGCCGAGACCTTGGCGATGACGATGGCCGGCCCTGCCGTCGCGGCAGCCTGGGCCGAGGCATAGGCGTTGGCGAAGCCCTCGACCGTGTCGACCGTCGCGACGTCGGCCAGGCCGAATGCCCGCGCCAGGTCCTCCAGCGCGACGGTGCCTGACGTCATCGAGGCGGTTCCCGGCAGGGCGCCGGTCGAGACGTAGCCGCCATTGTCGAACACCACGATGCAAAGGCGCGGTCGTTGCTCGGCGAGCACGCCGAAGATCGAGATGTCGAACAGGATGCCGCCGTCGCCGTCCAGCACGGTGACGGCCTGGCCGGGCAGCGCCAGGGCAAGGCCGACGCCGTAGCTCGTCACCATCCCCATGCCGACGCAATACAGGTTGGCGTCGGACGGCCGCGCGGCGTGCCATTCGCTCGCCGTGTTGGCGAGGTTGGTGACGACGATGGCGTCGGGCGCGGCGGCGGCGATGACCTTCAGGCAGTCGAAGCGACGCATCCCGGCCCCCGGCTCTCCACCGGCGCGAACTCTAACCAGGTGATTGTTCACCTGCAACAAAGCGCCATGCCACGGAGATAGCGCGGTGCCCCAAGCGTTAACGCTTTCGAAGCAGTCAGCGGGGTAGGCTTCGGCCTGCGGACACTTGGGAGGTTCAACCGTGAGCATCGTCCAACAACTCGGCCCCCCGCCGTATCCTCTGCCTGCCCGGCAACGCCCGGCATCCGAGGGCTTCACGGTCCCTGGCGTGAACACCGACACGCTCAACTCGTTCTCGCCCGCCACCCTTGCCACGATACGGGGTCTTCTCGGTCTGCAGGATGTGCAGACGATGACAGGCAGCGCCGGGCCACCGACCTCAGCCGTTACGGAACCTGAGACGAACTCGATCTCGCGTTTTGGGACGCAGGCACGACCGGGCGCTGGCGACGGGTTCGTGGCTGCGACCTACGACCAATACATCGGGCACTCGGCCGGTTCCGGCCAATGCGTCGCCCTGGTCCAGTCCGCAAGTGGCGTCGGGTCGACTCACACATGGACGTGCGGCGAGGCGGTTCAGGGCAATGTGAGCCTGCGCCCCGGGACGGCCATCGCGACGTTTGAGGCGTCCGGGCGCTATGCGAACGCCACGGACGGCAGCAGCCACGCGGCGATCTACCTTAGCCAGAACGAGAGGGGCGTCCAGGTCTTGGATCAGTGGTCCGGCAGCCCGGCTGCCGTCAGGACCATTCCTTGGGTGAACTCCGGGAGCACGGCCGCCAACACGGGCAGCGCGTTTCACGTCGTACGTTCGGGCTAGCACCGAGCGATGCGGCGATGTCGCGTGATCGCGCCTGCCGGCCGCGTCTTCAGCCAGCGAGCAGGTAGTCCCTGACCGCCACGCGTTCCGGCAGCACGCGCCGCTCCGCGAGCCAATCGGCCGCGCGCTGGAACTCCTGCGCGAAGGCGGTATCGGTCGTCTCGTGGACCACGTAGCGACGGTGCAGCGCCACGTATTCGTCCCGGATCACGTCGTCGTAGCCAGCTTGACGCTGCGCCAGCCGCTCCGCTTCCTCCGGGTTGCCCGAGGCCCAGGCGGCTTCGGCGGCGTAGGCCGCGTTCACGGCACCGACGATCGCCGGGTTGTCGCGCACGAAGCGGCTCGGCATCAGGAACGAGCTGAAGTCGATCTGGAAGTCGAGGTCGCGGCCCTCCAGGAAGATCGCGTGGGCCTTGAACTGGTGCCGCGCGATATCGACCTGCGGGCTCCACATCGACCAGGCGTCCACCTGGCCCGACGCGAAGGCGGGGGCCGCCTCGGGCAGGTTGAGGTACACGAACCGGACCTTCGAGCGGTCCACCGCGTGTTTTTCCAGGGCGGCCACCAGCAGGAACTCGCCCAGCCCTGACCGGTTCACCGCAACCGACCTGCCGGCCAGGTCGGCGACATGGTCGATGCCGCTGCCGTCCCTGGCGATGATCACGGTCGTGCGCGAGTCGGCCACGTTGAATTGCGTGAACACCAGCGGCGACCCGGCGATCAACGTCGCAAGCGCCGGCGTGGTGCTGCCGCCGAAGCTCACGTCGGCGCTGCCGCCGATCACGGCTTGCAGGGACGGCGCGTGGGCCGGGAACGGGCCGACCCACTGCACCTTGATCCCGTCATGGGCCAGCATGTCGGAAGGCGCCCCGCTGCTTGGCCAGCAGGGGCAGGCCGCTCAGCCCGAAGCAGAGCCGGACCGTGTCGGTCGCGCGTCCATCCGCCGTTCGGGCGGCATTCGCCCGAAGGCCGGCGGCAAGCGAGGCGGCAACCAGGGCGCGCCGGGTCAAGACGGTCATGGAGGACATCCTGCGAAAAAGGGCGTCAGGCCGCGACGGGCGCCACGCCCAGCTCGGCCAGCAGCGTCTCGCGCAGCCGGCCGTGGGCGTGTCCGGTCACGGCGTACGCGGCCGCGATGACACCGCCGCGCATCACCAGCGCGCGGTCCGCCAGCGTGATCGCCTCGTCCACGTCGTGCGTGACCAGCAGCACGCCGGGTCGATGCGCTGCCACGAGCTGCCGGACCAGGCCCTGCATCTTGATGCGGGTCAGCGCGTCCAGCGCCGCGAACGGCTCGTCCAGCAGCAGCAGGTCGGGTTGCTGGACCAGCGCCCGGGCCAGCGCCACCCGCTGCGCCTGGCCGCCCGAGAGGTT
>CAXSFF010000079.1:0-8440 GCA_964236035.1 uncultured Acetobacteraceae bacterium | reverse complement strand
GATTCTGGCGGGCGCGCATACTGATTACGGCAGCCTGACCATCCTGGCGACGGACGGTTCGCTGGGCGGGCTGCAGGTGCAGGTGAACGGCGAGTGGCAAGACATTATGCCTGCCCCCGGCTCCTTCATCATCAATCTCGGCGACCTGATGGCGCAATGGACGAACGACAAGTGGCGATCGACCCTGCACCGCGTCATCAACCCGCCGCAGAGCATAGCGGCAACGACCGATCGTCAGTCCACCGTGTTCTTCCACGAGCCCAATTTCGACGCCGTGGTGGAGTGCCTGCCGACATGCCTCTCGCCGGGCGAGCAGCCGAAGTATGCGCCGACCACGGCGGGCCAACACCTGATGGCGGAGATCGCCAAGACCTACGCGAAGAAGGTGGCTTAGCGACCAACCGGACGGTTCGACCACTTTCGACGGCGGCCTTCGCCTGAGTCTCAACCGTGTATGACCGTGAGTGACCAATCGATGTCGCGCCAACGCTACGACTACGTCATCGTTGGCGCCGGGTCTGCTGGCTGCGTGCTGGCGGCTCGGTTGACGGAGGATCCCGACGTCAAGGTCCTCCTGCTTGAAGCGGGCGGGCGCGACTGGAACCCGCTGATCCATGTCCCGCTCGGCCTCGGCGTCCTGGTCGGCCGCGAGATGCACGACTGGCGCTACAAGTCCGAGCCTGAGCCCCATCTCGACAACCGCGTCATGCCGCTGGCACGCGGCAAGGTGCTGGGCGGCTCCTCGTCCATCAACGTCATGACCTACACCCGGGGCGCGCGCGGCGACTATGACCGCTGGGCGCGCAACGGAGCCGACGGATGGTCGTACGCCGATGTGCTGCCTTACTTCCGGCGCAGCGAGACCGCCGAAGCGGGGTCTAGCGAAGCGCGCGGGGGCGAGGGTCCGATCGGCGTGTCGTGGACGCGCTCGGAGGACCCGTTGAACCAGGCCTGGCTGGAAGCCGCCCGCGGTTTGGGCTTCCCCGTGAACGACGACATATCGGCCGGCGACCCGGAAGGCATCGGCCGCACCCAGCACACCGTCCACAAGGGCCGCCGCTCGTCGACGGCATCGGCCTACCTGCGTCCGGCGCTGAAGCGGCCCAACCTGACCCTGAAGACGCATGTTCACGCGACGCGCGTGGTCTTGGACAAGAAGCGCGCGATCGGAGTGACCTACGCCGATCGGCGAGGCGCGGTCGCGACGGCCGAGGCCGACCGCGAGGTCATCCTATGCGGGGGAGCCTACAACAGCCCCCACCTGCTGATGCTGTCGGGGATAGGGCCGGCGGACCACCTGCGCGAGCATGGCGTCGAACCGGTGGTCGATCTCCCGGTCGGCCAGAACCTGCAAGACCATGTGATGACGTTCAACGTCTATGGCCGCCTCGTACCCGGGGAGTTCCACCGCAACATGCGGTTCGACCGCGCGGCCGTGAACATGGTCAGGGCCTATCTGCTGGGGTCGGGTTTCGGCACCACCATGCCCGCGGGGGTGGTGGCCTTCATGAAGAGCGAGCCGGACCTGGCGGTGCCCGACACCGAGTTCCTGTTCCCGACCGCGCCCTTCGCGGCGGGCGTCTGGTTCCCGGGCCTGCGCAAGCCATACGGCGACGTGGTGACCGTTGCGCCCGTCCTGTTGCACCCGGAAAGCCGCGGCCAGGTGACGCTGCGCTCCGCCGACCCGCACGCCGGCCCGCGCATCCAAACGAACTACCTCGCGGCGGAACGCGACCGGGTGACCTTGCGCAAGGCTATCCGGACCGCACGCGAACTCGCCCGCCAGGCGCCGCTGGACCCGTTTCGCGCGCACGAGTTCGTGCCAGGGCGCGCGGCGCAGACGGATGCGGAGATCGACGCCCACGTGCGGCGCACGGCGCGCACGATCAGCCATCCCGCAGGCACCTGCGCCATGGGATCAGGGTCCGAGGCGGTGCTGGACACGGAGCTACGCGTCCGCGGGATCGACGGCCTGCGCGTGGTGGACGCCTCCGCCATGCCGGACCTGATCACGGGGCACCTGAACGGCTGCGTGATCATGATGGCGGAGAAAGCGGCCGATCTGATCACGCAGCGTCCGGCCCACTCGGCCTCCTCCCCGCGGAAGCTGCAAATGATCGAAAGAGTCCAGTCATGAACCCGCACAATCGCCAGTTCTTCATCAACGGCGAGTGGATCGATCCCGTGGGCGCGACGCCGTGCGACGTGGTCAATCCCGCGACGGAGGAGGTCGCCGGCACCATCAGCCTGGGCACCCCGGCACACGTGGACATGGCCGTGGCGGCGGCCAAGGCGGCGTTCCCCGGTTGGGCCAGGACCAGCCCGCAGGAACGGGCCGGCTTTCTGACCAAGATCGTCGAAGCCTGCGATGCGCGCGTGGACGAACTTGCGCGCATGATCACCCTGGAGATGGGTTCGCCGATCGGCTTCTCCTACGGCGTCCAGGTGAAAGCCGCCATCGGCCACATGCGTCAGACCATCCGCGCGCTCGAGACGTACGAGTTCGAGCAGCGGCGCGGCACCACCATGATCGTCCGGGAGCCGATCGGCGTGGCGGGGCTCATCACCGCCTGGAACTGGCCCCTGAGCCTGGTCATGTCGAAGATATCGCCAGCGCTGGGGTCCGGCTGCACGGTGGTGCTGAAGCCCAGCGAGGTCGCGCCTCTCAGCGTGATCCTGCTGACGGAGATCATCGAGCAGGTCGGCTTGCCCGCGGGCGTGTTCAACCTGGTCAACGGGCTCGGCCCCGTGGTCGGCGCCGCCATCTCCTCCCACCCCGATGTCGACATGGTGTCGTTCACCGGGTCGACCCGGGCGGGCGCGCTGATCGCCCAAGCAGCGGCGGAGAGCGTGAAGCGCGTCACCCAGGAGCTTGGCGGCAAGTCGGCGAACATCGTCCTGCCCTCGGCCGATCTGGAGAAGGCGGTCACCGAAGGCGTGATAGGCGCCTTCATCAACGCGGGGCAGTCGTGCCAGGCGCCGACGCGGATGCTGGTCCACCGCTCCCAGCGCGACGCGGCGGTGGAGTTCGCGCGGCAGGCGGTCGACCGCGTGGTGCTCGGCGATCCGCTGGACCGCAAGACCACCATGGGCCCGCTCGTCAGCCAGGCGCAGTACGATCGCGTGCAGGACTACATCGAGGCGGGCATGAGGGAGGGCGCCACCTTGGTCGCCGGAGGCCCCGGGCGCCCAAGCGGCTCCGCCAAGGGCTTCTTCGTCAGGCCCACCGTCTTCGCCGACGCGACGCCCGGCATGCGCATCGCCGCGGAGGAGATCTTCGGCCCCGTGCTGACCATGATGACCTATGACGACGAGGATCACGCCGTCGAGATCGCCAACGGCACCGACTACGGCTTGGCCAGCTACGTGGAAGCCGCCAGCGTGGAGGAGGGTCGCCGCGTGGCCCGGCGGATGCGCGCCGGACGCGTGTACATCAACCGCGCTCCGGTAGATCAATCCGTCCCGTTCGGCGGCTTCAAGAAGTCCGGCAACGGCCGGGAATGGGGCGTGTTCGGTCTTGAGGAATATCTCGAGGTGAAAGCCGTCCTCGGGTACGAGGCCGCCTGACCCGTCTTCCCTGACGCCGGCCTGTCAGATCGTCAGGCTATGGTTCTGTGGCATGATGCGCTCGTTGACGTTGGCGTCAACGAGCGTCACCTGTTTGGGCATTGGGCCAGCGGCAGCCGGCGATCGTGCCGGCTTGGTGAAGGCCCTCGTGCTCCTCCGCCTCGGCGACTATCCCGTCTTGACGGCGATGAACTCGAGCTGGATCACCATCTCGGCGGCTCCCGGGGCGCCAGCCGCATGCCTGACCGGGCGGCTGTGCTCGTCGGGAAAGGCTTCGAGCCAATACCGGTTCACCACATTCCGCATGGCGCGGTCACGGAGGAACAGGGTGACCTTGCCGACATCTTCAAGGCTTGCGCCGGCAGCTTCCAAGGCCGCGCGCATGTTTGCGAAGGCGTTGGCGATCTGAATTTCCGGATCCTCGGAGAACTCCCCGGTCTGCCGATCCATTCCGCCGATGGCGGACGAGAAGAACATGTTGCCGATCCGAGTGACTGTGGGGACGGGCTGCTTGTGGAGCGGCTTTCCATCGGGATCGGTGGACACTCTGTTCGACATGGTGGTCTCCTTGAACGGTGCGGCCGCAGCCGCGGATCGCCGCCCGATATAGGAGACGGCGGCAAGCCTTCAGCATAGCTTTCTGGACAGGCTCCATAATGTCTGGTTATTCGACCGCGCCGGTGGCCCATAGGCAGATGATGACGAGCGTAGACGACGCCGCAAACGGTCGGAGTGAGCCCATCGGGACGGAGCCGCGCCGGATCAAGTCGGTCGAAGTCGGGTTTCGGACCATCCGAGTGCTGGAGGCCGCGGGCGGCTTCCTGCCGCTCGGGCGGATCGCGGCGCTGGCCGGGATGTCGTCAAGCAAGGCATACATCTATCTCGCCAGCTTCATGCGCGAGGGGCTGGTGCAGCAGGACTCCCAAACGGGCCACTACGGGCTGGGACCGTTCAGCGTGCAGCTCGGCCTGGCGGCGATCCGGAGCCTGGACGCCGTCTCGGTCAGCCGCGACGTCGTGGATACGCTGCGCGACACGACGGGATGCGGCGTGTCGCTGGCGATCTGGGGCAACCGCGGGCCAAGCGTCATGCTCAAGGCCGACGGCGAGGGCCAGGGCGCGATGGGCCTGCGGCTGGGACACGTGTTCTGGCCAACCACGTCGGCCTCGGGCCGCGTCTTCCTGGCATTCCTGCCGGCGTCGGAGACCGCCGAGGCGGTCAACCTGGAACAGCAGATGCGGGCGCACCGACCCGGCAAGGCGCTTGAGGCTGTGCTCGAGCGCACACGCAAGGAAGGCTACGCGGTGAGCGATCGTCCGACGGTGAACGGGCGCATGGCCATCGCCGCCCCGGCGTTCGAGTTCAGCGGCAAGGTTGTCGCGGCACTTGCCATCCTGACCGACAAGACTGACGCTTGCAGTCCCTCAGTGACGTCGCTGATGACCTGCGCTGGCGAAATCTCCCGCCGGCTCGGGCACCGCGCGCCGTGACTGGGACGCGCTCGCCATCTCTCGTCACGGCGGAGGGCGCGCCACGATCGGCAGCATGTCCGCGATGATGCACTTGAGGGCGGCGACGAAGCGCTGGGCCGCGGGCAGCAGCGGGCGGTCGGAACGATAGGTGATGCCCGAGGGCCTTCGCGAGGCGCCTTGCAGCTCCAGCGGGACGATGCCGATCGTGCCCCGGCGAATGTCGCCGATCATCATCAACGCCGGCGCAAGCGTGAGCATGTTGCCGGCCAGCACGATCTCGCGCGTGAAACCGATGGAGGTGGAGCGCACGAGCGCCGGCCTGAACTCAGGCAGGTTCAGCACCATCTGGTCGAGCTCCTGGCCGAAGCGACGGCCAACCGGCGGAACGATCAGCTCGTACTTGGAGACTTTGCCGGCGGACATCTCGCCTTGGAAGATCGCGTGATCGGCACGGGCCAGCAGCACGACCGGGTCTTCGTATAGTTCCAGGCGGATGAAGCTGTCAGGCGCCGGAGGCTCGTACAGCCGCCCGACGATGAGGTCGATCTCGCCGGAACTCAGGGCAGGGGCCAGATCTTCGATCGATCCCTCCATGATCCGGATCTGCAGCCGGGTGTTCTCCGCCTGCAACAGAGCCAGCGTCCCGGGGAGCAAGCCCATGGCGGCCGAGGGGAGCGCACCGATCGCGATCGAGCCAGAGCTGCTGCTCTCGATGCGATCGAGCTCCTCGTCCAACCGGGCGAGCTCGGCGAGCACGCGGCGCGAGGTCTCGACGATCGAGTTGCCCGCAATGGTCGGCCGCACACCCTTGGCGTGGCGCTCGTAGATCTGGACGCCGACGGTCTCCTCGATCTTCTGCAACGCCTTGGTGAGAGCCGGCTGCGACAATCCGAGCGCATGTGAAGCGCGCGAGACGCTGCCGTACTGCCACAAGGCGTTGACGATACGCAGCTGCCTCAGCTTGAGCAGGTGGTCGAGGTACCTGGGCAAAGTGTTCCTGCCGGCGTCCCGGTCCCTGGCGCTAGGACATGCAGATGGGCAGGCTTGCCAGAAAAGCGAGGGTCAGGGCGCCAGGGTCAGGCGAGAGCGCTCCTCGAGGTCAGGGGGCCGCCCAAGAAGCAAATCCCATGGCGTTGCCCGTGCCGGCTTCGCTGCGGTAGCAGGGGACGTAGTCGGCCACCGTCATCTTCAGGCCGGCGGCATCCATCGCGCCGATCAGAGGGAGCCAGTTCTTGATCTCCGCCGTGCCAGCCTCGTAGCGATCCTCCGGGATCGCGACGATGCGGGCATGGTCGCCAGCCTTGGCAGCGTCCAGGAAATCGAGGTCGAGGGCGGGGTCTATGACGTAGTGGCTCAACCCGCCGGATGCGATGACGGCGACACGGGCCGAGGACGGCCAGCTTTGGATGGCGGCGGCGAGCGTCTTGCCGAACTCCAGGCAACGATGCGCGCTGGGGCGGTTCGGGGGATTGTGCGTGTTCACCATCACGGGCACGTGCGGGATGACCCGGTCGTGCATCACCTGCCGGTAGATGTAGGAGTAGGCGTGCGGCACGCTGTTCGTGCCCATCCGGCCCACCGGAAGACGCGTCGACTGGGCGACGTCGAAGTCGGCCCGGACGAGCTGTTCGATCATGTGCCTGCCGAGCGCCGGCTCGCACGGGTAGCGCGTCTGCACGTCCGGATAATAGCCGGACTCGGCGAAGGCGGCGCCGGCGGGGATCATCGCCTTCTGCTCGGGCGTCTTCGGTATGCTCTCGACGTAGTCGCCCCAGAACACGCTGAACGCCGGGACGTTCACCTCCGTGAAGACTTCGAACTGGTCGTTGCCGAGGATGACCGCCACGTCCGGCCGAGCCTGCTCGTACGCCCGCACCAGGGCCGCCATCGCCACCTGGCAGCGATCGTAGTGGGCCTGCCGCGCCTCCGCCGTCGCCTCCGCCGCGATGCCGTCGTCGCGGCGGCGCTGGGCGAGTTCGTCGAAGGTGTAGAATTGCCCCTCGTAGTGCAGTGCCTTGTTGCCGCGGTCGGCGGCCTCGCGCAGGCGCCATTGCTCGGGTGGCGTCAGCAGTTGCGGCCCATGGGACGAGGCAAGGCCGAGGACGATTTCAGCCATTAGTGGATTCCCTGTGCAGCCATGCGCCCGTCCAGCAGCGGGAACACACGGCGGGGATTGTCGTGGATCATGTCCATCTTCTGCTTCTGCGACAGGAACTCGAAGGAATCGATGGTGGCGAGCACGTCGTCCGCGGGCCGCCCCGTCACAGGATTGATCGTCGCCGACCCGGCGCCGGGCGTTTCGGTGCCGAACGCCAGGCTTGACGGGCCAAGCTGCCTGATCGCCGCCGCGAGGAACGACGGGTCGTAGGCGCACGTGTCGAAGAACAAGTTCTGGCTGAGGTCAGGTCCGTCGATGATGACTTCCTTGGCCTTCATGCCGACCTGGCCGCCCGCCGCCTCGCCACTCGAATAGGCGACGTTGTCGCGCTCGCGCGAGGCTCTGGTCGCATCGAGGGTGTCGCCCGTCTCGATCAGCCGCCGCAACGCGCCGCCGCAATGGCAGACCATGATCTTCAGCTTGGGGAAGCGCGCGAACACGTTGCCCTTGCGGAGCAGCATGGTCGCGAGCGTCTCCTCGGTCAGGTTGTTGTACTGGTAGGGATGCGGAAGCCCGTCGAGGCGGGGGTCCATCGTTCCCGAAGGATGCACCACCAGCGTCGCTTGCAGCTCCTCCGCCTTCTCGTACAACGGGAACCAGTCCTCCCGGTCCAGGCCGGGCGCCTGCCGGTCGCCACCCGGATCGGGATTGAGCAGGGCGCCCACGAAGCCGAGCTCGCACACGCAGCGTTGCAGTTCGCCGACGCAACGCTGGATGTTGAGGCCGCGGGTCTGCGGCAGTTGCCCGACGCCGACGAAGCGTGTGGGATGCAGGCGGCATTGCTGTGCGATGACGTTGTTGGTCACCTCGGCCCAGTGGTCCTGGATGTAGGGCCGCTCCCAATGCATCATGGCGACGGGGCGGGGCGAGATCAGCTGAACGTCGATGTTGCGCGCGTCGAGCAATCGCAGGTGCCGCTCGAGCGCCGTGTTCATCGGCCCCTCGGGCAGCTGGAAGTTCTCGTCCGGAGTGCGTAGCGCCTGCAGGTTCAGCGCGTAGGCGCGGAAATGCGGCGGCGTCGAGATGTGCCCGTGCGTGTCGATGACCAGCTTGCCGTTGTACATGCGTTCCTCCGTCCAGCGTACGCCGGACGCAGCCGCGCGGCGTTTGCCTTTGTCCTTGACAAGCATCGTTGTACAATGGCTAAAAATCGGGGTCAAGCGGGCGGAAGCCGTGCGCGAGCGACCGTCATGCTCGCAGTGGCGTTCAGGGAGGCGCAGCCAGCGTGCGAAGCTTGCGTGTT
>CAXSFF010000078.1:0-8505 GCA_964236035.1 uncultured Acetobacteraceae bacterium | reverse complement strand
GAACGATACGCTTAGGGCACGGGTGCCTGCAACTACGTCTGCCACTGCGTGATTGAATCTTCTTGCGTCTGCGGGAAGTAAGCCTTGTCGATGCGCGTGAGACACGCAGAGTGTTAAGCATCGTGACACAACAATGATCCGCAGGGCGCCACTTATTTCGATCCCTGCCTACGTTGCAGGCAGACTGTGCTTGGGCTAGTCCGCCTCGGTCAGCCAGGCCGAGCCTGGTGAATCGAATACAGTAGAAACAATTTAAGGCTTGTAACCAGTCTTTGGGCAGGGGGGCGGAGCCCTGCCTGCCGGTGTCAGAGCCCGAGGTAGGCCCTGCGCACCCGGTCGTCGTCGAGCAGGGCCGAGGCGACACCCGAGACCACAATGGCGCCGGTCTCGAGGACGAAGGCCTGGTCGGCGATCTCCAAGGTGCGCCGGGCGTTCTGCTCGACGAGCAGAACGGTGGTGCCGGCCTGCCGGATCTCGCGGACCATGTCGAACAGCTCGGCCACCGCGCGGGGTGCGAGGCCAAGGCTCGGCTCGTCGAGGAGCAGCAGGCGGGGTTTCGACATCAGCCCGCGCCCGATCGCGAGCATCTGCTGCTGGCCTCCGGAAAGCGTGCCCGCGGCTTGGTGGCGGCGTTCGCGCAGCACCGGGTAGCGCGCGTAGAGTTCCTCCAGCGTGGCGTGGCGGGTCGGGCGCACACGCTTGGCGAAGGCACCGACCAGCAGGTTCTCCTCCACGGTGAAGTCGGGGAAGATCAGCCGACCCTCCGGCACAAGGACGATTCCGGCGCCGACTCGTGCCGCGGCATTGAACGGCGTCACGTCGGCACCCGCGTAGACCAGGCGTCCCGCTCGCGGCGTCAGCAACCCGGCGACGGTACGCATCAGCGTGGTTTTGCCGGCGCCGTTGCTGCCAAGTACGGCGACGATGCTGCCGGCGTCGACACGCAGCGAAACGCCGTGCAGCACGCTGGCTTGGCCGTAGCCGGCATGGAGGCCGTCCACCTCGAGGATTGCAGGTGCCACGCTCAAGGCTTGAGTCCTGACGGTATGCCGACCTGCGTTCGGAGCAGGGGCAAGGAAGCAACAAGCAAGCAAGACCGGGCTCTGCCCAAGCTCGCGGAGCGCTCCCGCTTCCCCGCAAGGAAGCCTTTTGATCCCGCATCCCTAAGCATGCGGCCCTCAAGGCCTGCCTCAGGCGGAAACCGAAGTTGGAGCCTTTGGCCTTGCTTGCCTCGCCACACAGGCAGGCTCACGCGGCGGCGCCCAGGTAAGCGTCGATGACCGCTGGATCGGCGATCACCTGGGCGGGCGTGCCGGTGCTGATGTGTTCCCCGTGGTGGAGTACGACAACACGGTTGCAGAGCTGCATCATCGCCGCCAGGTTGTGCTCGACGATTAGCACCGTCAGGCCTTGCTCGGCATGCAGGCGGCGGACCATGAGTACCGCCTCGGCCGCCTCGGTGGGGGTGAGCCCCGCCATCACCTCGTCGAGCATCAGCAGGCGCGGACCGGTGGCAAGGGCGCGCGCGACCTCCAGCCGCTTGCGCTTGGCGAGCGTGAGGTTGCGCGCGAGCTGGTCGCGTTCCGCGCCGAGACCGAGAGTCTCGAGCAGGCGGTCAACGCGCGTGCGCAGCGGCACCCTGTCGGCGTGGCGTGGCGCGCCGTAAAGCAGGCCCACGGCAACGTTCTCGGCGACGCTCAGCCCGGGGAAGGGGCGAGCAATCTGGTAGGTGCGGCCGATGCCGCGGCGGCATATCTGGTCTGGGCGCAAGCCGGTGATGGTGGCTCCATCAAACACGACGTTGCCAGAGTCCGGCCGGAGAGCGCCGCTGACCAAGTTGAACAGGGTGGTCTTGCCGGCGCCGTTGGCCCCCATCAGGCCGAGCACCTCGCCAGTCGCCACGGAGAAGCTGACATCGCGGACTGCGTGCACTCCGCCGAACGAGCGGCTTAGCGCGCGGACCTGCAGCAGCGGCGCCGACGGCGGGTTGTGCGACAGGGTCTGCTGCGACACGGTGGGCTGCGCGTTCACGCGAGGTGGTCGCCGACGGACCCGGATGGTCCCCGATGCAGGCGGGCGCGCATCCGCTGCAGCAGCGGCGTGAGGCGGCCCACGAGGCCGTCCGGCATGGCCACGACGAACAGCACCAGTACGACGCCAAGGATGATGAGGTAGAGCTGCGGGGCGCTCTGCGATAGCGCCTCGGACAGCGCCTGGAGGAAGACCGCACCAAGCAGCGCGCCGGCCGGGCCGTCGCTGCCGCCGACGATGCAGATGGTGATGATGGTGAGCGAGATCTGCGGGCTGAAGATCTGCGCGGGCTCGAAGTAGCCTGTGCGGCTGACCAGGATTGCGCCGGCCGCACCAGGAATGATAGCCGACAGAACGAAGGCGACGATCTTGAGCCGTGTGACGCCGACGCCGGTCATCTCGGCACAAGTCTCGTTCTCGCGGATCGCGCGCAGCCCGGTGCCAAAGCGGGAGTAGCGCACGAGATGGGCCAGGGTATACGCAGCGGCCGCGAGCGTTGCTGCCACCAGGAACAGCTCTGTGGGGTCGGGCGCGCCGAGCAACAGGCGGCCGAACCGGCCGAGCCCGGCCTCGATGTCGATGACAAGGTACTTGAGGAACTCGGCGATGCCCAGGGTGAGGATCACGAAGTACGGGCCGCGCACGCGCAGGCAGGGGACGCCGAGGGTCGCTGCGAGCCCGCCTGCGGCGCCTGCGGCAAGGCAGAGCCCGAGCCAGAACGGCACCTGCCCCCAGCACAGCACCATCGCGTAGGCCCCCGCACCAACGAACGCCGCGTGGCCGAGCGAAACGTAGCCGGTGTAGCCGGAGAGCACGACCCAGCTCTCGGCGAGCGCGATCCACAGCCCAAGACTGGTCGCGAACTCGATGGTGTCATCGCCGGCGTAGCGTGAGACCAGCCAGGCGGCCAGCGCGGCGATCCCGGCGATGGACGCGGTCTGGACTGCGAGGCTGCGCCAGCCGGTCATGCGGCACGGCCGAACAGGCCCTGCGGGCGGGTCAGCAGCACGAGGATGAACACGCCGTAGACCAGCAGGTCGCGGTAGCTCGGGCCGGTCAGCGCCACGCCCACGGTCTCGATCAGGCCAACGGCGACGCCGGCGAGCAGGCTGCCGCCGAGGTTGCCCAGGCCGCCCAGGATGATGACGACGAAGGCGATGGTAGAAAACGGTGTGCCCATGAACGGCGTGCTGGTCTGGTTCAAGCCGACCAGGGCGCCGGCGAGCCCGCCGAGGCCGAAGCCGGCCGCACTGCTGAACGCGAAGGCACGGTCGACGTCGATGCCGACGATCGCTGATGCGTCGCGGCTCTGGATCAGCGCGCGCACGCCCAGCCCCCAGATGCTGAGCCGGAAGAAGGCGATCACCGCTGCCACCGCCAACGTCGAGACCACCAGCACAATCAGCCGGCTCTCGGCGACGCTGATGCTGCCCAGCCGGATCAGGCGGTCGTATTCGTTGTAGGCACGCGGCGTACCGCCAAAGACGAGCTGGGCCAAGTTCTGCACGATGGAGGAGATGCCGAAGAACACCAGCAGCGAGGCGGCCTCGATGCCGCCGCTGGCCTGCGTGCGGGCCAGCAGCGAGGCGAACAACCCGCGGTAGAGCAGCAGGCCGAACAGCGCGGTCAGCGCCGGGGCGACGACGAGGCCGAGCAGCGGGTCGAGACGGGCGTAGGCCAGCAGACAATAGCCAACATAGGCTCCGATCATCACGAGGTCGCCGTGGCCGACGTCGAGCAGGCGCATGGTGCCGTAGATCAGGTTGAGGCTCACGCCGATCAGGGCGTACAGCATGCCGTTGGCCAGGCCCACCAGCAGCAGCTGCGCGCTCACGCGGGCGGTCCGCCGGAGCATGGCGCGGAGCAGGCAAGGTCAGGCAAAGAGGCGGGGCTAGGGCTTCGCCCCGGGTCCGCTGGAGGCTGAGCTTCCGGACGCACACACAAAAGGCGCACGTCGGCACCATCAAGGGCCTTGTGATGCAGGACTGGAACGGATGTTTTCAAGAACCTGCGGCCTTTGGCGGCTCTGGGCTGCGGCTCTGGGCGGCGGAGGCGGCTCAAGGTTCTGATGGCCCGATTCGGGCCACTGGAGTGCGGCCGGGGGCGAGCGCGGCCCTGCTTGCTCCGCCCGGGCTTGGTTCCAAGCCTAGGCCCAGCCGTCCTTGGGGCGGAACCTCGCGGTCGCAATCTCGGTCGGCCAGACAATCTCGAGCTCGCTGTCCTGGATCTGTAGCAGACCCGGCACTGTGGCCACGTTGACTTGGTCGACGAAGCGGATCGGACCCTTGATGGTCGTGAAGGAGCCCGACGCGATCGCTTCGCGCAGCTTCGCGTGGTCAAGGCCGACCTGGGCCACCGCCTGCTCCAGGATCTGGCAGGCGACGTAGTTGATCACCGAGTCGAGGTAGTCAGGGGCCTCGCCCCACTTCGTGATGTAAGCGTCGCTGAACTCGCGTGCGCCAGGAAAACGCGTCTGCTTCGGCGACCACTCGCCGATGGTCATGATGCCGTTCGACTGTGGCTTTGAGAACTTCTTGCCAAAGAACGCCTCGCTCGGCCCTATTAGCAGGAACTGCACCGGCGAAACGATGTCCAGCTCGCGCGCAGTGCTCATGTAGAGGGCCGAGTCGTTGGGATAGCTTAGGCCCAACGTGGCGTCCGGAGCGGCGGCCTTTACCGCGCTCAGCATCCCCGTCATGTCGGTGACCGAGGACGCGTACTCGACGTCCGACGCGATCTTGACCCCATCGGCTTGCAGGCGGAGCTCGAGGAACTTCTTGGTCTCCAGCGAAGCCGGCAGCTGCAACGTCAGAAGGGCGGCGGTGCGGACGTGCTGGGCCGCCATGAAGTCGGCGAGCACACCGGCATAGGTGTCGGGTAGCGGCTGGGTGAAGAACATGTAACGGACGTGCAGGTCACGCAGCAGCGTCGACAGCGCCGAAGCGGCGATGATCGGGAAGCGGTGGCGCTCGATCACCGGGGCAATCGCGATGTGGAACGGAGTACCGAACGGTGCCAGCAGCAGATCGACGTGCTCGCGCTGTATCAACCGGTTGTAGATCTCGGCGGCCTTGGTGGGGTCGGATTCATCGTCGTAGTAGACCAGCTCGACGGGACGGCTGGCGCTGCCGGCGATCTTGAGGCCGCCCGCGGCGTTGACCTGGTCACGCCACAGCTCGATCGAATGCAGCATCACCGGGCTGGCGACGCCGAGATAGCCGGTGCGCGCGATGGAGAAGCCGAGGCGTACCGGAAGCTCAGCGGCGTGCAGCGGGGTAACGCCTGCGGAACCGACCGTCGCGGCGAGCCCCGCCAGCACTGCGCGGCGTGAGGCACGCAGTGCCGTCACGAGCCGTCCCGCTTGCCGGCAGGCTTCTTGCGAGCTCCTCCGGCCCTGGCCGACTGCGAGCTGGCGGGAATGTCATTGGCAGCGGCACTGCGCAGGACGGTGGCAGGCGAACCGGCAAGCCCTGAGGCGGGACGGACAGGAGATGCAGGGACGACAGCGAGGCGGATTGTAGGGTGCACCGGCGCGGGCGGCAGGGGAAATACCAGCGTCGCTGCGGGTCCGAGGTCGGTGACGCTGACTGGCGGCACGTCGGCGAGCAAGCCGCGCTCGACCAGCGCATGGACAAAGCGTTCCGCGGTGCCCTGCGCGTGCAGGCGGGAGACGATGGCAACCCTCTCCGCTTCGCCGTTGCGGAACGCCTCGACAATCTCGTGGTGCTGGGACTGCGCCTCGGCGAGCGAGTCCACGAACGACAGCTCCATGCGGATGTAGGATTCGATCTTGGAATACAGGTTGCGCGCGATCTGGTGCAGGTGCGGGCGACCGGCGGCGGCGATCAGCGTGTCGTGGAAACGCTGGTTCAGCTGCGACCAGCGGGCGATCTGCGCCTGGCTGAGGTTGGTGACCGGCATCTTGTCGAGCTCGCGCGCGCAGATCTCGAGCGCCTTCACCTGGGCGGAGGTGCGGGCGATAGTGGCGACGTAGCCGGCGTGACCCTCGATCAGGATGCGCAGCTGCAGGATTTCGACGAGCTGCTTGCCGTCGAGCACGGTGACCGCGTAGCCGCGGCGCGGCCGCAGTACGACCAGTCCCTCGCCTTGCAGTTGCTGTAGCGCCTCGCGTAGTGGTACACGACTGACGCTGTACTGTCGGGCGAGATCCTCCTGGCGCAGCAACTCGCCGGGCACAAGCGCACCGGAAACGATCCGCTCGCGCAAGGCCTGGTAGATGAACTCGGGCAGCGAAGGCGGCGAAACGGGACGGGTGCGGCGGGCACCGACACGCTTCAGCACGGTCGTCGGCATCCCTCACTCCCGCCATGGTACTCCGGCACCAGCGCCGTTCCTGCTTCGCCCATAGTTCCCGATCCGACGCCTGCGATCAATCTTTTACCGGCCTGATGAGATTCAGAATTGCGTCCGGGCCGGTGATAAAGTGTCAGGCAAGCGAATCCGAGCCCAGCCCAGACCTGCGGAAGACTCCGTTTCCAAGCAACAGGCCCTTTGGTCTTGCTCGCATGAGTATAGAGATACTCAGGGCTTACTTCAAAATGAATCAAGAAGCCGAGCCTCTGGCCTTGCCTGATGCGGTAGTCAGCGCGGCGGGTATCAGACCACGGCAGTGACGTCGATCTCGATCAGCATGTCCTGGTGCGACAGGGCGTTGACGCCGATCAGCGTGCGCGGCGGTGGATTCTCCCGGCCAAAATAGTCGAAAATCGCCTGGTTGAGCTGGTTCTGCTGGCTCATGTCGGTCAGGTAGACGGTCATCTTGACAACCGACTGCAGGGTGCCGCCGCCAGCCTTGAGCACCATCTCGACATTGGCCATAGTACGGTCGAACTGATCGCGGAAACTGCCGCGCATCCACTCCGCTTCCTCCGCAGGGACGTGCGGGTGCTTGTGGTAGACCGGGATCGGGCCGCAGCCGGCGAGCCACAGAACCTTGCCGCCGATCGTAGCCACCGCGGGTAGGAATGGCATGTTGTATTCCGCGAGCGGTTCCTGCGGATGAATCGGCGTGATCTCGGTCATTGCAAGGCTCCGGCTGTTCGCGCAGGCCGCCGGTGCTGCGGCATGCCCGTGCACTATAGCGGAAGCAGGGCCGCCCGCAATCCTATAATGCGGATTGTATAAAGTCGCCATTGACAGGATCCACCGCGGATGGCGATCCTGCATCCTATCCCGTCTCGCCCTGTCCTGCGGACCCTCTTGCCTGCATAGGCGGGCCTAGCCGCCGTCCGTGCGGGCGCTCGAACCTCACCGCAACCTTCGAAAGGAGCCAGACATGACGGAACCCAACTACTTCAGGCCGCAGCGCATGGGTCACGTGAACCTCTGGGTCAGCTCCCTTGAGGCGTCGCAGAAGTTCTACAACGAGGTCTGTGGGCTGCACCTCGACTTCTGGGAGCCGGACCTCAAGGCGGCGTTCGTCGGCACCGGCCACACCCACCACGACGTTGCGATGATGGAGAAGACCGACGGGCAGCCGCGCTTCGGCAAGAACGGTTTTCTGCAGCTGCCGGCGGGTATCGGCTACAGCGCCGGGCTGAACCATATCGCATGGGAAATCGGCACCGAAGCGGAACTGGTCGCGGTGTATGACAAACTGCAGCGCGCTGGCATCAAGACCAGTGAGACCGTCAACCACCAAATTGCGCTCAGCGTCTACATGGCCGATCCCGACGGCAATGGCATGGAGTACACCATCGATTCGGTGCCGGACTGGCGCGAGGTAGTGAGCGGCGAGGTTGACCTCATCACCGAGGGCTGGACCCCGTCGGCAGCAAACCCGAGCGCACACAGCCTGACCATGGAGAACCCGAAGCTGCTCGCTGTAGAGCATGCCCCGGTGCACCCGAAGCGGGTCACCCACACTGTGCTCGCAACCGCGGATCTGGCCGGGATGCGCGAGTTCTATACCACAATCGGCGGGCTCGAGCTGGTGCGCACCGCACTTGGCGGCGACATCGTCTGGCTGCGCGGCAGCAGCCCGAACTACGCGAGCGCACTCGTGCTGGTGAAGGCGGACGCGCCCGCCTACCACCACGTCGCCTTCGAGATGGACGGCGAGGGGTCGCTGGATGCGGCGGTGGCGGCGCTGACGGCGCGCGGCATCAAGGTGGCGCACACGGTGGACAGTCAATACAAGCGCAGCTTCTTTCTCGGCGACCCTGATGGCATGCTCACGGAATACTACGTGCCACGTCAGGGGGAGCCCGTGATCGGCGGCGCAGAGGGGGCGGCTTACCTGGTCTGATGCCAACGACATTTGACATCGACCTATCAATAAGCAAGGCTGGGTTTTCCTTCCGCCTGCCATTCCAATGGCCCAAGTGGGTCATCGAAACCTTTGGCAGGCTCCGCCCAGTGTCCGCCAGGGCGAGCCGCCCTGGATTGGCTTCACTCAGAAAGGCCGGTCCAGGGGCGGCTCGCCCCTGGCGGAGTTTGAGGCAGAGCCTCAAC
>CAXSFF010000077.1:0-8515 GCA_964236035.1 uncultured Acetobacteraceae bacterium | reverse complement strand
GCAGCTTCACGTGGTACTTGATCTCGCACATCTCGAACGGCGTGCTGTGCCGGTGGCGCATCAGGTAGCGGATCAGCCCGGCATCCTCGCTGACCCGGCGGGTGCCGCGGCCATACGACACCCGCGCCGCCTGCACCACGGCGGCATCGTCGCCCATGTAGTCCACCACGCGCACGAAGCCGTGGTCCAGCACGGGCATCGCCGTGTACAGCATCGCCTCCAGCGCCGGCACGGTGGCGCGCAGCGTCAAGGCGGCGACGCGGTTCTGCTCGATTTCGGCGGCTTGCTCGGGGGTCAGGGTCATGATGACGCAACCCCTACCATTCGCGGCGGGTTTGGCCTATATAGGGTAGGCTGGCTTGCCAGATACGGCGATAAACGATGCGTGGAATAAACGTTGTGGACCCGGGGGCGGTACCCGGCGTCTCCACCAACCTAGTTGGCCCAGGCTTGGTTGGTTATGGGGACGAAATAGGCTCGACGCGCGTGGTAAAGACTCATTTTTCGCTCGGCATGATTCCGCCGTTATCGGGTCATATCACAAGTGCCAATGACAATCATGAGGCATTCGCAGTCGCAGCGTAAGTTGCGATAGACGCGGTTCGAGGGGGCACCGGGCAACAGAAGCCCCCTCACTTTCCCCTACTTCACTGTCTGCACCACCTCGAAGCCCTCGAACTCCGGATGCCCGTTGTACAGTGCCCCGTTCGACCCGGCGTTGGCGTGCGCCTTGCGGAACGCCTCCGAGCGGGTCCAGTCGATGAACGTGTCGTAGTCCGCCCAGATCGTGTGGCTGGAATATAGCACGTGGTCGTCTCGCGCCGGCCCCTTCAGCAGGTGGAACTCCACGAAGCCGGGCACGCCGACCAGGTGCGAGTCGCGCCCGGTCCAGACCTGCTCGAAGGCAGCCTCCGACCCGTGGGCGACCTTGAAGCGATTCATCGCGATGAACATCCTGCGTCTCTCCTGTCCTGCCGCAACAATGCCATACATCGCGTTCCCTTTGCACCCGCCCCGCCGCCGCTGTAGATCATCGCTTTGAACCGAGCGCCCCGCCCATGGAAGACGACGACATCTCTCCGCCCGCCCGCCCCGACAGCCTGCTGCCCTACGACGCCTGGGCCGAGGAGGCGCTGCGCGGCGTCGCCGTCCGCGCGTTGCAGTTCGCCGCCCGCGAGGGTATGCCGGGCGAGCATCATTTTTACGTCAGCTTCCGCACCGACCACCCCGGCGTGACGATCCCGCCCCGGCTGCTGGCGCAATACCCGGAGGAAATGACGATCGTCCTCCAACACCAGTTCTGGGACCTCAAGGTCGACGAGGCGGCGGGGCAGTTCAGCATCGGCCTGTCGTTCGGCGGCGTCGGCAGCGTGCTGGTGGTGCCGTTCGCCGCCCTCACCGCCTTCGCCGACCCGCATGTGCAGTTCGGCCTGCGGTTCCGCTCCGCCACCGAGGGCGTCGCCAACGCCACGGCGCCAGCCGCCAGCGCGCCCGAACCGCCAGCGCCAGAGAAGCCGGCGGCGGAGAAGCCCCAGGTCGTCAGCCTGGACGCCTTTCGCAAACGCAAGGATTGAGGCCATGCAAGCCGGGCGGTAGCGTCTGCTCGCCCAGCGGCCTATACGCAGCATGGCGTATCGAAGCCTCGCGATCGGACCGGACATGCGATTCACCGTCGACCGTCTCGACCACATCGTCATCAACTGCAAGGACGTCGAGGTCACCGCGTCCTGGTACCAGCGCGTGCTGGGCATGGAGCGCGAGGAGTTCGGCGAGGCCCGCCGCACCGCGCTGAGGTTCGGCGGCCAGAAGATCAACCTGCGCCCCGCCGACGCCGATCCCGCCGCGTGGGCGACCGGCGTGAATGGCGCCCCTGGCGCTGCGGACGTATGCTTCATCTCGGCGGTCGGGCCGCAGGACGTGGTCGAGCACCTGGAGCATTGCGGGATCAAGGTCGTGAATGGCCCCGTGCCCAAGATGGGCGCGCTCGGCGCCATGCAGTCGGTCTACTGCCGCGACCCCGACGGCAACCTCATCGAGATCGCGACCTATCTCTCCCGCTGACATCGGCTCCTCCAAGGCGGGGCCCTACGACTTCGCCCTGCCGCCGGAGCGGATCGCCCACACGCCCGCCCGCCCGCGCGAATCGGCGCGCCTGCTGACGGTCGGCGAGGGTTTGGCGGACCGCCACGTGCATGACCTGCCATCGTTGCTGGCGCCGGGCGACCTGCTGGTGGCCAACGACACCCGCGTCATCCCCGCGCAGTTGACCGCCCATCGCGGCGCCGCCCGCATCGGCATCACCCTGGACCGGCCGCTGCCGGACGGCGCCTGGCACGCGCTGGCCCGCAACGCCCGGCGGCTGTCGCCCGGCGACGTGCTGGATTTGCACGGCACGGAGATGCGCGCCCTAATCGTGGCCCGTGACGAGGGCGACGTGACGCTGCGCTTCGACCGCGACGGCGAGGCGTTCGCGCAGGCGTTGCGGCAGGCGGGTGCGCTGGCGTTGCCGCCGTACATCGCACGCCCTGCCGGCCCGACCGCGGCGGACACAGCAGACTACCAGACCGTGTTCGCGCGCGCCGAGGGGGCCGTGGCCGCACCCACCGCCGGGTTGCACTTCACTCCGGCGCTGCTGGCGGCGGTCGACACGGCGGGGATCGGGCGGGGGACCGTCACCCTGCACGTCGGCGCCGGCACCTTCCTGCCCATGCGCGATGGCCCGGCGTCCCACCGCATGCACCCGGAGCGCGGCGAGATCACGCAGGCCACCGCGACCACGATCCGCGCCGCTGCCCGCGTGGTCGCCGTCGGCACCACCACGCTGCGGCTGCTGGAAAGCGCCGCCACGGAAGACGGCGTGACGCCCTTCCACGGCGAGACCGACATCTTCATCAAGCCGGGCTTCCAGTTCCGCGCCGTACATCGCCTGATGACCAACTTCCACCTGCCGCGCTCCACGCTGTTCATGCTGGTCTGCGCCTTCGCCGGGACGCAGCGGATGCGCGCGGCCTATGCCCACGCCATCGCCGGCGGCTACCGCTTCTACTCCTACGGCGACTCCAGCCTGCTCGACCTGGCGCAGCCATGACCCTGGCCTGGACCCGGCATGGCGGCGACGGCCGCGCGCGCGCCGGGCTGCTGCGCACCGCGCACGGCGACGTGGCGACGCCCGTGTTCATGCCGGTCGGCACGGCGGGCACGGTGAAGGCGATGACCGCCGACGCCGTGCGCTCGACCGGCGCCGGGCTGGTGCTGGGCAACACCTACCACCTGATGCTGCGCCCTGGTGCCGCTGCCGTGGCGACGTTGGGCGGGCTGCATCGGTTCATGGATTGGCCGGGGCCGATCCTGACCGATTCCGGCGGCTTCCAGGTGATGTCGCTCGCCGGGCTGCGCAAGCTGGACGCGGACGGCGTCACCTTCCGCTCCCACCTGGACGGCAGCATGCACCGGCTGACGCCCGAGGTGTCGACGGCGATCCAGCACCAGCTCGACGCCACCATCACCATGGCGTTCGACGAATGCACGCCGTTCCCCGCCACGCAAGCGCAGGCGCAGGCCTCGATGGAGCTATCGATGCGCTGGGCCGCCCGCTCGCGCGCCGCCTTCCGCCCGCGCGAGGGCTACGGCCAGTTCGGCATCGTCCAGGGCGGCGTGTTCCCCGACCTGCGCGCGCGATCCGTCGACGCCTTGGTCCCGCTGGGGTTCGAGGGCCTAGCGATCGGCGGCCTGGCGGTCGGCGAGGGCCAGGCGGCGATGTTCGAGGTGCTCGATGCGACCGTGCCGCGCCTGCCGGAGGACCGGCCGCGTTACCTGATGGGGGTCGGCACGCCGGACGACCTGGTCGGCTCCGTGCAGCGCGGCGTCGACATGTTCGACTGCGTGATGCCGACCCGCGCCGGCCGCACCGCCCGCGCCTACACCCGCACGGGCGTGCTGAACCTGCGCAACGCCCGCCACTCCGGCGACCCGGCGCCGCTCGATCCCGAGTGCCCCTGCCCCGCCTGCGCCCGGCACACCCGCGCCTACCTGCACCACCTGTTCCGCGCGAGCGAGATCCTGGGGCCGATGCTGCTCACCTGGCACAACCTGACGTACTACCAGTCGCTGATGCGCGGGTTGCGGCAAGCAATCTTGCAGGGGCGGCTGGAGGATCACGCTGCGTCCGTTCGCGCGCGTTGGCAGCATCGTGACGACGGGCAGCCGGCTGCCGTCCAAAGCTGAACAGTCGCTTGAGAGCATGTGCGGCGGACGGCGCGACGCAACTTGCCGCACCGCCCTGGATCGCTCATTGCCAAGCGGCGGCTTTCAGCGACGAGTGTCGAGCTGACAGGCCGGCATCATGACAGGGCCTTCGACGACCCGTAGGTGCCGCCGCTGCGTGTCCTTGCATCGACGCTCCATGGTCCTGGACCCGCGAACACCAGATACAGGAACGCGAAGCAGAACAGGATCGCTGACTCACCGCCGTTCAGGAGCGGGAAGAAGTTGCGCCCTGCATGGAACAGGAAATAGCCGATCGCCATTTCACCGGAGACAAGAAAGGCGGCCACCCGCGTGAACAGTCCGATGGCGACAAGGAACCCACCTACCAGTTCACAGACCGCGCCGGCGCCTTCCAGCGTGAAGAACTCCATGTGGTCATAGGTTGGGTTGTGCGGGAAGCCCAGGAGCTTGGCCGTCCCGTGTTCCAGGAACAGCAGGCCCACTACTATGCGGAAGACGCTGAGCAGGAACGGGCGCCATCGCGTGAGGGTGGCTGTAGTGTCACTCACGGCTTGATTTCCATTTCGATGGTTACAATGGCTATGAACGCAACAGGGCCAGGTAATATGCCAGCGAGCTGTCAGGATCAAGCGGTCGCGCTCGGCGGCCCCGGCACATGCCCGGCATCAAACCGATCAGCGCTTCCAGCCCAAGGAGCCGCGGCACGTTCCCAGCGAGCTGCCGAGACGCTGTCGGGCAGCATGGTCGCCAGCCCGTCCGGCCGCCGCGCCGTCCGCATGGGGCAGCAGGAGTTGTGGAAGTACCTGGACGGAGCGCCGAGTGGCGGACCCGCCACATCGGACGCCTGTTGCTGTGCGCGGCGGACACGTTCATGACCGACAAGCTGCGCGAGATCGACAACAGCGGGTTCGGTCCGGTCACCCAGGTGCACCTTGCCCTGACGACGTTGACAGCGGCCGGAACGCTCGGGCCACCACGCGATCGAGGACCTCACCGAAATCCCGCCTTCGACATCGACGCGCGGGCGGGGACGTTATCCCGTCTGAGGCCGGTTCCATCGCGAGCCGCCGTTTGGCGGTGCGGCAATCCAGGGCCGCACGGCGGGTTTGCGTCGTACGGCCCTGGATTGCCGCGTCGCAAGCGCTCCTCGCGATGACGGTGGAAAGGTCACTCTCGAACGACGTTGGCATGATAAGGCAAGTTCGGCGTATGAGGGGTAGCGCAGGGCAACCTGCCAAGGACAGTTACGGATCGTGCGCCTTTCACCGCGTTTCATCATTGCAGGCTTGCTTCTGGCAGTGATGCTGGCCGGTGTCGGCCTATGTGCTTCCGTCCTTGGCGTCGGTTTGTATCTATCTTCCCCGTCCCGCGCCAGGATCGGCGATCCGCCGGCGGCGTTGTCGACCGCCGAAGCGGTCGAGATACCGTCCGTATCCGGCTCGCTGCTGCGGGGTTGGTGGGTGCCAGCCAATCGCCATGGCGGCGACGGGATCGTCCTCATGCACGGCGTCCGGGGAAACCGCCTGGGCATGGTTCGGCGAGCCGAAATGCTTCACGCGCATGGCTTTGCCGTCTTGCTGTTCGACTTCCAGGCTCATGGCGAAAGCCCAGGCCAGCGCATCACCTACGGCCGGCTTGAGGCCCTCGACGCCGCTGCTGCCATCGACTTCGTCCGCCGCAAGCTGCCTGGCGAACGGGTTGGCGCCCTTGGCGTCTCCCTCGGCGGCGCCGCGGCCTTGCTCGGGCCGGAGCCGCTGGATGTCGATGCGCTCGTGCTTGAATCGGTCTACCCGGACATCGACGCTGCGCTCGCCAACCGCCTCCGCAGTGGCTTGGGACCGTTGATGGGTCCGCTCTTCACCCCTCTGCTGGCTGCAACGTTCAAGCTCCTGCTGCCACCCATCCTCGGCGTGCAACCCGGCGAGCTGCGGCCGATCGACCGGATCGGCCGGGTGCGAGCGCCACTTCTCGTCGCGTCCGGCTCGGTCGACGATCGCACCCCCTTGGTCGAGGCGCAGGCCCTGTTCGACCATGCCCCGCAACCAAAATACTTCTGGGCCGTGCAGGGAGCCGCACACGTCGACTTGGAGCGTTTCAACCCCGACGCCTACTGGAGCGTCGTATTACCCTTCCTGAACGACATGTTGCGGGACTCGAACCAAGGCGTCCCCGCTCTCGGCAAGTATCGTCACCTCACCATAATCAACTAGACAGGCCCAATGTCCGATCCATACGCCGGCCTCACCCAACTCGGCCACCACACCACCCAACCCGCCACGCCCGAGGCCGCGACGCTGGAGCGGGTGCCGAGCCCGCACCAGGGCCTGGGATACTGCGTGCGCTTCGTCGCGCCGGAGTTCACCTCGCTGTGCCCGATGACAGGGCAGCCGGATTTCGCGCATATCGTGATCGACTACATCCCGGACGCCTGGCTGGTGGAAAGCAAGTCGCTGAAGTTGTTCCTGACCAGCTTCCGCAACCACGGCGCCTTCCATGAGGCGTGCACCATGGACATCGCCACCCGGCTGACCAAGCTGCTGGAGCCGCGTTGGCTGCGGATTGGGGCGTATTGGTATCCGCGCGGCGGCATCCCGATCGACGTGTTCTGGCAAACCGCCGCCCCACCCGCGGGAGCCTGGATTCCGGAGCAGGGCGTGCCGGGCTACCGCGGCCGGGGATGACCACGGAGCCGAAGGCGGCGATCCGCGGGCGGGCGCTGGCGCTAGGGTTCGACGCCGTGGGGTTCGCGCCGGCCGCCTTGGGACCGGAAGCCCGCGCACGGCTGGGCGCGTTCATCGCCGCCGGGCAGCACGGCGACATGGGCTGGCTCGCCGAGCGCGCGGACCAGCGGGCGCAGCCGAAGGCGCTGTGGGCGGAGGCGCGCAGCGTGGTGGCACTGGGCGTCAGCTACGCTCCCCCTGATGACCCGCTGGCGACGCTGGCGCGGCCGGAGCGCGGCAATGTGTCGGTGTATGCACGGCACCGGGACTACCATGACTTGGTTAAGGGAATGTTGAAGCACTTGGCGCAATTCATCGCCGGTCGCTTCGGCGAGGGCGTCAAGGTGTTCGTCGACACGGCGCCCGTGATGGAGAAGCCGCTGGCCGCCGCCGCCGGGCTGGGCTGGCAGGGCAAGCACACCAACCTGGTGTCGCGCTCGCATGGCTCGTGGCTGTTCCTGGGCGAGGTCTACACCACGCTGGAGCTGCCGCCCGATCCGCCGCACGCCGACCGCTGCGGCAGTTGCGCGCGCTGCCTCGCCGCCTGCCCCACCGATGCGTTCCCCGCGCCGTACCGGCTCGATGCCACCCGCTGCATCTCCTACCTGACCATCGAGCATCGCGGGCCGATCCCCGTCGAGCTGCGGCCGGCGATGGGCAACCGCATCTATGGCTGCGACGACTGCCTCGCCGTGTGCCCGTGGAACCGCTTCGCCCAGGCCACGCGGCACTCGAAATTGCAGGCGCGCGACGACTTGGTGGCGCCCCCGTTGCAGGCGCTGGCGCAATTGGACGACGCTGGGTTCCGCGCGCTGTTCGCCGGGTCGCCGGTCAAGCGCATCGGCCGCGACCGCTTCGTGCGCAACGTGGCGGTCGCGATCGGCAACTCCGCCGACCCGGCCCTGCGCGGATCGGCGGCGCACCTGGCCGCCGATCCCGACCCCGTGGTGGCAGAGGCCGGCGCCTGGGCGGTGGCGCGGCTGTCGTGAACGCGCTGGTGAAGCGCAGCGTGACCCTGGCCGGCCACCGCACCTCGGTCGCGCTGGAGATCGAGTTCTGGGACCACCTGGCGGCGTTGGCGGAGCGGCGGGGGCAGACGCTGGCGGCACTGGTCGCCGCCGTGGACGCCGAACGGTCGCCGGAGCGGGCCTTGGCGTCGGCGCTGCGGGTTTTCGCTTTATCGTCGGCTCGTTAACGATTGCGCAACCTTCAGGGGCTCATCTTGGCGTCGCGGCCAATGAATGACCGCTTCTGAGGACTTAAAAAAATGCCCGACACTCAAGCCCGCGCCGCTCAGGTCTCGCCGCTCGTGCTCGCCGACCGCCTGATCTCCCTGGCGCAGGACGCCGACCGCGCCGGCTACTCGGCCTCGGCCAGCCAGCTGATCAGCCTCGCCTACGCCGTATTCGACGAGCTGCCGACTCCGCGCCAGCACTAGCCCTTCTTCACCACCGGCGGCAGATCGAGCTTCAACGACAGCTCCTTCAGCCGCGCCGGCGGCACGCTGGCTGGCGCGCCCATCATCAGGTCCTGGCCCTGCTGGTTCAGCGGGAACAGGATCACCTCGC
>CAXSFF010000076.1:0-8516 GCA_964236035.1 uncultured Acetobacteraceae bacterium | reverse complement strand
CTGGCCGGCGGCAAGCTCGGGGAAGCCGTACGTCCACGCCGGGTCGACCCGGTGCGCGGTGCTGGCGTCCAGCAGCTTCGGCGCCGCGTCGCCCAGGTCCGCGGCGAGCGACGCAGACTCGCGCGCGGCGTGGTCGTGCAGGCACAGGATGGCCAGGTCCGCCTGTGCCATCATATCTTGCCGCGCCGATGGGTCCTTGCGATGCGCCGGGTCGATGCTGCGCACGCTGATCCCGGCCATGCCGTCGAGGCGCTCGCGGATGCCCAGCCCCGTGGTGCCGGCCTCGCCATCGATGAACACGGTGTAGGCCATGCGGCTGGCTCCTGGCGACAGCTTGAGCCGCGGAGCGTTGCTAAGCCAGCGCGCCCCGCGGAACCATCAACGCTTGGAGAACTGGAAGCTGCGGCGGGCCTTGGCCTTACCGTACTTCTTGCGCTCCACCACGCGGCTGTCGCGGGTCAGGAACCCGGCTTCCTTCAGGATGCCGCGCAGGTCCGGCTCGTAATACGTCAGCGCGCGGCTGATGCCGTGGCGCAGCGCCCCCGCCTGGCCGGACAGCCCGCCGCCGGTGACGGTGCAGAACACGTCGAACTGGTTGTAGCGGTCAGCGACCAGGAACGGCTGGGTGATCAGCATGCGCAGCACGGGGCGGGCGAAATACGCCGTCACCGTCTTGCTGTTGACGTTGATGTCGCCGCGGCCGGGCTTGATCCACACGCGGGCGATGGCGTTCTTGCGCCGCCCGGTGGCGTAGCTGCGGCCTTGGGCGTCGCGCTTCGGGTCGACCTTGACGGTCGCCGCCGGGGTCAGCGCATTGGCCACGGCGAGGTCGCGCAGGTCGGCGAGCGTGCCGGTGCGCTCAGGGATTTGGGTGCGCTCGGGGGCTTCGGCGTGGTCTTGGGTCTCGGACATCAAACCCTCGCGTTCTTGCGGTTCATGGCGGCGACGTCGAGCGCCACCGGCTGCTGGCCGTCATGCGGATGCTCGGCGCCGGCGTAGACATAAAGGTGCTTCATCTGGGCCCGCTGCAACGGGCCGCGGGTGATCATCCGCTCCACCGCCTTCTCGATCACGCGCTCCGGGTGGCGGCCCTCGAGGATGGAACGGACCGAGCGGCCCTTGATGCCGCCGGGGTAGCCGGTGTGGTAGTAGAAGATCGACTGGTCGACCTTCTTGCCCGTCATCCGCACGCGGGCGGCGTTGACGATCACCACGTTGTCGCCGCAATCGACATGCGGGGTGAACTGCGGCTTGTGCTTGCCGCGCAGCCGGCTGGCGACGATCGTTGCCAGCCGCCCCAGCACCAGGCCGTCCGCATCGATCAGCGTCCAGCCCTTGGTGACCTCTGCGGGCTTCAGCGAGAGGGTGGTCTTCATCGGTGGTTCCATCTGGCTCATGGCCCACGGCATCGCGCCACGGTCCAGGGCGCGGGATATGCCGCAGGAACGCCGGCGCCGTCAAGGCTTTCCCTATGTGGTATCATGTTACCACATGGTTTGCTTGCTTAAAGCGGAGCTGGTGGCGGGGTTCGGGGAGCAAAACGGCTTCTTGCTACGCACACGCAGCCAGATGAAGAGTGGTGCCAGCCTGTCTCATCGCATCAAGGAGATATGCTCTACCCGTGCGTCGCTTGGCGACAGCTTAATTACTGGAGCGCCACCGCCCCTTACGCTGATCAGATGGTCTAGCCCAAGACGTTCTTGTTCACGTCGGGCTTCTTTGTGCGCGGGTAAGTCCCCCATCACAGTCCACTTCCCATCCTCCAGAATCACCTCGTATGGCTCACAACGAGCGACCAGCTCCTTGCCAAAATAGGCAGCCAGGATTGCAATCCCAACCTGAAGGGCTGTCGCTTCATTAGGGATAAGATTGCGACGGCCGAACGGCAGGTCTGCGGTTTGTTCGGTTTGGTTCGATGTCATCTGGAGCCTCCAAGTGCAGCTTCCGCCCTTCAACCCTTATACATATTTCCGTCGCCTGCTCCTCAGCTCTCGTAGCATGCCGGCATGACGATCCATGTAGTCGGCGCCTCGGGGCGGTCCGGGGCGGCGTTCTGCCGGTCGCTGGCGGCGGACGGCCTGGCGTTCGTGCCCGTGGTGCGCGACGTCGGCAAATGGCGCGCGACGGGGTTGCCGGGCGATCCCGTGGTGGCGGACCTGCGCCACCCGCGCCCGCTGCGCCACGCGCTGGCGCAGGCGGAGATCGTCGTCTCTTGCGCCCATGCCCGCCACGCCGGGGCGATCATGGACGCGTCAGCCGCCTGCCACCGCTTCGTCTTCCTGGGCAGCACCCGCAAGTTCAGCCGCTGGCCGGACGACCACGCGCTCGGCGTGCAACGGGGCGAGGACGCGTTCCGCCGGTCCGACCGCTTCGGCGTCATGCTGCACCCGACCATGATCTACGGCGCGCAAGGCGAGGACAACGTGCAGCGCCTGGCGCGGCTGCTGCGGCGGCTGCCGCTGGTGCCGCTGCCGGGCGGCGGGCGCAACCTGCTGCGGCCGATCCATCAGGATGACGTGACGCGGGCGCTGCGGGCGGCGGCGGACACCGTGTGGCACCGGCGCGAGTCGGTGGTGATCGCCGGGCAGGACCGGGTGAGCTACGCCGATTTCGTGCGCGCGGTGGCGCTGGCCGCCGGGTTGCCGCCGCCGCGGATCATGCCCGTACCTGCGGGGCTGCTGCGGGCGGCGGCCCCGCTGACCCGCGTGCTGCCCGGGGTGCCGCGGGTGCGGCGGGCGGAGATACGGCGGTTGACCGAAGACAAGAGCTTCGGCATCGAGGCGATGCGGCGCTTGCTAGGCGTGACCCCGATCGGCCTGGCGGAGGGCCTGGCGCGCACCTTCGCGTGAACGTGCGCGCTTGACCGTAGTGGCCGCGTCGCCGCCGTCACCGTGTTGCCATGGGACAAACCCCTGCCGGCCCGCTAGCTTAGGTCATGCCTGCGCCCTTCCGCACCGCCCGCAATCCCGTCCTCTCGCTGTTCCAGTCCGCCGCCGCTGCCGTGGCGCGGCGCAGTCCGGACCAGCACGCGCTGCCGCAGGCCGCCGCCGCCGCCGTCGCCGCGCGCCAGGACCCGGCCCGCGCCTACTCGCCCACCATGGCAAGGCCGTCGATGACCTGCGCCGGGCTCGGCCTGGAGCTGCTGGAGGCGACCGTCGCCGGGGATACGGACCGTCAGCGAGCCCTGCATGACCGGCTGAGCTTCTCGCGCTGCGACCCGCTCTGGGCGGCGACGCTGGTCGATTACGCCCGCACCTTGGGTCCGGATGGGCGGCCCAGGCCGGTGCCCTACATCCGCTACTCTGCCCTCGACGACTTCGTGCTCACGGCGCCCGGAGCCAAATGCGCGTCGCGCTGCTGTCCGACTGGGGCACCGGCACCGACGAGGCGCGCCGCGTCGCCACGCTGTTGGCACGCCAGCGTCCGGACGCCGTCATCCATCTCGGTGACATCTACTACGCCGGCACGTCCGAGGAATGCGACGCCCATTTCCTCGAGCCGCTGCGCGCCGTGCTGCCGCACCAGCCGCTGTTCACCTTGTGCGGCAACCACGACGTCTACAGCGGCGGCGGCTATTACGGCCTGCTGCGGCAGCTCGGCCAGCCGGCGAGCTATTTCTGCCTGCGCAGCCCGGACCGCTCCTGGCAGTTCCTCGGCGCCGACACGGGGCTGCACGACCGCGACCCGTTCGACGAGGCGGCGGCGCTGACCCTGCTCGACCCGGCGGAGGAGCTCTGGCACGCCGACAAGCTGCGTGGCTTCCTCGGCCGCAGCGTGTTCCTGACCCATCACCAGCCGTTCTCGGCGTTTGCGCAGATCGGCCCGACCGCGAGCCACGACCCCGTCAATCCCAACCTCATGGGCAGCCACGCCCGGCTGGCCGCGGCCGGGTCGATCGACGCCTGGTTCTGGGGACATGAGCACCGGCTGCGGCTGTATGCGCCGTACCGCGGCGTGGCGATGGGCCGCAACATCGGCTACGGCGCCATCCCCGTGGAGGCCGTCGCCGGGATGCCGCTGCCGTTGCCCGGCCTGATGGACCCGCCGGCCGTGTTGCAGGATGTGCCGCTCGACGTGGTGGACGGCGCCGCAACCCACGGCTTCGCGCTGCTCGACATG
Organism: uncultured Acetobacteraceae bacterium; assembly: GCA_964236035.1. Classification (GTDB taxonomy): domain Bacteria; phylum Pseudomonadota; class Alphaproteobacteria; order Acetobacterales; family Acetobacteraceae; genus CAXSFF01. The sequence goes on along the minus strand of CAXSFF010000076.1, from coordinate 4,397 downwards.
GCGCCCGGCCGGATCGACGCATCCTACTGGGCGCTGACGCGTCCGGACAGGCCGATCCACCGGGAGAGCCTGGCAGCGGCGCCTGTCGCGTGACGGGCTGGACCCGGGAACCTGCGCCACCGACGTGGAATTGTCATTTGTGCGGACGGGCCGCGCTTGCCACCGTGACGCCTGTTCGCCGCAGGAGCCGCCCATGGCACGCACGCCCAAGACGCCGAAACCAAGCGCCCAGCGCGCCGCCGAGGGATCGCCGGCCGAGGCGCGCGCCGGCACGCTGCCGTACTCCGTGCCCGCCGACCCGACGCAGCCGATCGACAACACGCAGGCGCACGCAGTCGACCACCCGGTGTTCGCCCAGCCCAACGCCACCGTCGACCCGACCGAGTTCACCGTGCGCCACGGCTCGGACACGGAGGTCTACAAGACGCTCGACGTGCTGAACGCCCAGCACGCGCTGCAGCCGCTGCCGTTCCCGGCGCCGCGCGGCGTTCCGGAGCCGCGGCTCACCTTGGCGCAGACGCTCGGCGCGCGCGGCGCCGCCGCCGTGGCCGCCGCGACCAAGGCGGGCCGCACGGTGTTCCACTCCGTCGGCGACACGGGCAACACCCGCGGCCCCGACCCGCAGAACGAGGTCGCCGACAAGATGCTGGGCGACTTCGACGAGGCCGACCCGGCCGACCTGCCGCTGTTCTACTTCCACCTCGGCGACGTCATCTACAACTTCGGCGAGGCGCTGTATTACTACGACCAGTTCTACGATCCGTATCGCGCCTATCCGGCGCCGATCGTCGCCCTCGCCGGCAACCATGACGGCATGGTGGCGCCCGGCACCCGCGCCATCACGCTCGAAGCGTTCCTGCAGAACTTCTGCGCCGACGATTTCCGCATCACCGCGCAGGCCGGCGGGCTGAGCCGCACCGCGCAGATCCAGCCCGGCGTGTTCTTCACCTTCGAGGCGCCGTTCGTCCGCATCCTGGCGCTGTACAGCAACACGCTGGAGGACCCGGGCATCATCTCCTCGCAGGGCGGCGCGTTCCCCGAGATGAACGACTCGCAGCTGGACTACCTGCGCGCCGCGCTGGCGCGGGTGAAGTCGGAGCGGTACGCGGGCGCGCTGATCCTGGCGCACCATCACCCGGCGTACACCGCCGGGTCGAAGCATGGCTGGAGCACGGCGATGCTGGCCGAGATCGACGCCGTGTGCGACGAGGCGGGCGTGTGGCCGCACGCCGTGCTGTCGGCGCACGCGCACAACTACCAGCGCTTCACCCGGCAGCACGGCGACACGCAAATCCCATACGTGATCGCCGGCAACGGCGGCCACGGCCTCGGCAAGCTGACCCGCAAGAACACCCCGGCGTTGCGGGTGCCGATGAAGATCCAGCCGGCGAAAGGCAATACGGACCAAGTGCTGTTGGAGAACTACGACGACCAGAACTACGGCTACCTGCGCATCCTGGCGACGGCCGCGCAGCTTCGCATCGAGTACCACCCGGCGAGCGACGGCGTCACCGCCAAGACGCCGGACGACTCCGTGACCATCGACTTGGCGACCCGACGCATCGGGCACTACGCCGGCTGACTTCCTCCTTCCCTTGCGGGAGGGGGTGCCGCGCGCCGGGTGGTTGTCGTGGCCATCCTTCCTCCCAGCCTCCTCCCGCAAGGGGAGGAGGTGCAGTGCAGCGGCCGTGGACACCAACCACCAGTCATTGCGAGCCGCTGCTTGGCGAGGCGGCAACCCAGGGCCGCGCGACGCGAACTTACCATATAGCCCTGCGTTACCGCGTCGCAAACGCTCCTCGCAATGACGGAACTTTGGCGGCCGGCATTACTCTTGAAGCTGCCGGCGCGAGCGTAGCTGCAGCGCGAGCAGCCCGGCAAGGCCAGCGCCGAACAGGACCAGGCTGGACGGTTCAGGCACGGAAGTGACGGTAGATAGTTGAGTGATCGTCACCACGCCATTCCCGTCACCAGATGCAGGGATGAGGATCAGGTCGGCGTTGATCAGACCACCATCGTAAGAACCGCCGCCGCCGCCGCCGCTATTTGGAAAAGCGTTGTTGCCCCCGGCAAATGTGCCGCCGCCGCCACCGCTGTAGCCGCCCCGCCGCCGCCGCCGCCAGCAAAGCCACCCCCACCACCTCCGCCAAACCCGCCTGTGCCGCGTACATCGCCAAAGTCGGACGATGCACCGCCTGTTAGCTTTGGGAAACTGGTGCCGCCATAACCCGTAACGGTCGTTGAGCCAAAGATGAAAGAATTACCTCCATTTCCGAAAAACCCGGCCCCTCCGCCAGCGCCACCAATACCGGCAGCACCCGCGCCCCCTTTGCCTCCAACGCCGCCAGCGCCGGATTGATTTGCGATGAAGTCTCCAGAACTCCCTATTATGCCGGTTTGGCCGCCAGAGCCGTCGTCAACAAGACTGGGTTGACCGGCCGAGCCGGCAAATGCGGCGCCGCCGCCGCCGCCAGCAACCACCAGCGGCGTGTTGCCTGGCCCGACAACGAAACTTCCTCCACCCCCACCGCCGCTATAGTAGTTTGAGGAACCGGCACCGCCTACGGCGATATTCAGGATTTCACCAGCGGTAAGCTCAAAGTCGCCGCCAATCTGGGCGCCATACCCACCTCGATTGGGATAGAAGATAACACTGCCGCCTTGGCCACCAAAAGCAAGGATATCGTAGAGAGCGGTGACGGGCACCGTATAGCTTTGGAAACCGCCCGTGTAGGCGAAGGTGGTAGTCGGCATTGCCGACACCGTGCCAGCTGCGGAAAGCGCCAGCAGCGAGGCGCAGGTCAATAGCAATATACGCATTCGTGTGATCTCCTGCAGAATTAAAAGGCAAATGTACTAAGAAACGTCTTCGAAACGCAAGCAACCGAAATAAGGCGGACTCTTGCCCGCAGTCACGCCAACATCGTCACATCCCCAAGTAAGCCCGCCGCACTCCCGCGTCCGCCGCGATGTCCGCCGCCTTGCCCGCCATCACGATGCGCCCCGTCTGCAGCACGTACGCCCGGTCCGCCAGCGCCAGCGCCTCCGCCAGGCGCTGCTCCACCAGCAGGATGGTGACGCCGAGGTCGCGGATGCGCGCCACCGCCGCCAGGATGTCGTCGACCAGCTTCGGCGCGATGCCCTGGCTCGGCTCGTCCAGCATCAATAGCCGCGGCTGCGTCATCAGCGCGCGGCCAATCGCCAGCATCTGCTGCTCGCCGCCGGACAGGGTCTCGGCCCGTTGCGGCAGGCGCTCCTGCAAACGGGGGAACAGGGTGAACACCAGGTCGAGCGGCGCGAACCGGTCCGGGTCGCCGCGGCGGGCGTAGGCGCCGAGCCGCAGGTTGTCCTGCACCGACAGCCGCGGGAACAGCCGCTTGCCTTCCGGCACCATGCCGACGCCCATGCGGCAGATCAGGTGCGGCGGCACGTGGGCCAGCGACGCGCCGTCGAAGGTGATGGTCCCCTGCGTCGCCACCTGGCCGGCGATGCTGCGCAGCAGCGTGGTCTTGCCCGCCCCGTTGGCGCCGACCACGGCCACCACCTCGCCGCGCGCCACCTGCATCGACACGCCCTGCAACGCCTTCAACCCGCGATATGACGCGCTCACGTCATCAAGTTTCAGGATTACTTCACCCGGCATACTTGTCGCCCAGATAGGCGCGGATCACCGCCGGGTCGCGCACCAGGTCCTGCGGCGACCCGGCGGCCAGCACGCGGCCAAGGTTCAGCACCACAGCGCGGTCGATCAGCGGCAGCAGGATCTCCATCACGTGCTCCACCATCACGATCGTCACCCCCTGCGCGCGCACGTCGCGGATCAGCTGCACGCCGGACGCCGCCTCGGTCGGCGTCAGCCCCGTCAGCATCTCGTCCAGCAGCAGCAGGCGCGGGCGGGTGGCGAGCGCGCGGGCGATCTCCAGCCGGCGCTTCTCCGGCGGGCTGAGGCCGTGCGCCGGGCGGTCGGCACGGCTGGCCAGGCCCGTGAAGTCGAGCACGCGGTCGGCCTCGGCCATGGCGTCGCGGGTGCGGTGGGTGCGGCAGAACGCGCCGACCATGACGTTCTCGCGCACCGTCATGCTGTCGAAGCTGCGCACCACCTGGAACGTGCGGGCGACGCCGGCGACGGCGCAGGCGACGGGGCCAGTGCCGGAAATGCGTTGCCCGTCCAGCAGGATATCGCCGCGGTACGGCGCGACCTCGCCGCCGATGGCGTTGAACAGGCTGGTCTTGCCGGCGCCGTTGGGGCCGATCAGGCCGAGGATTTCGCCGGCGGCCACGTCGAACGTGATGTCGACGTTGGCCGCGACGCCGCCGAAGGATTTGCTGACGTCACGGACCTGCAGCAGGGACACCGTCGCGCACCTCCACGGGCTTGCGCAGGCCGACCAGGCTGA
>CAXSFF010000075.1:0-8532 GCA_964236035.1 uncultured Acetobacteraceae bacterium | reverse complement strand
GTGGCCGCGCGCAGGGTGGTTGGCGTGGCCACCCCTCCTCCCGGCCTCCTCCCGCAAGGGGAGGAGGAGAAGTGTCCGATGCTGCTGGTATGAGCTGCGCGCCTCACCGCCGGGTGAAGGAACCGATCGTCAGGATCGCCGCGACCACCGGCAGCGGCCATGATACACCCTTGCCAAGCCAACGCTGGGCGAGTGTCGCCGCGAGCGCCCCCGTGAGCAGGCAAATCCACATCGCGCCCTGGATCGTCCATGACCAGCCGCCGCCCTTGCCGCACAGACGCCTGCCGAGGCCTTGGCTGAACTTCACCAGCGTCCCCGTCGCGTAGGTCAGGCTGACGCTGGTGTCGCCGACATGGCTGAACGACGCGTTGAGCATGCCCATGGCAAGCACGGCCGCGGCGCTCGACAGGCCCGGACGGATCGACGGCACCAGCAGCAAGGCGGTGACGGCGGCGGCGACGGCAGGGTTGCGCCACGACCCCGACCACTCGGCCAGCGCGGCGCCGGCGGCGGCGCCCGCGATGAACAGGCCGACGATGCCGGCGGTGACGGCGGCGTGGCCGAGGTCGCCGCTGCCGAGCGACCTGCCGAACAGCGTCGTGTTGCCGCTCATGAAGGAGACGAACAGGTTGCCCAGCCAGTCCAGGCCGTAGACGTCGGTCGCCCCGGCAAGGAAGGCCATGCCGCCCACCAGCGCGAAGTCGCCGACCCGCGTGCGGCGGGCGCTGTCCTTCAGCAAGGTCGAGAGATTGGCGATGCGACGATGCCCGCCCTACAACCGCAACAGCGCCTTGGCGTTGCCGCCCAGCATCCTGGCCTTGTCGGCGCCGGGCAGCGGCACCCCCCGCATCCATGTCACGCCGGGCGCGCTGTCGGCCACGAAGGGCCAGTCGACGGCGAACAGGATGCGGTCAACCCCCAGCTCCATGGCGCAGCACAGCAGCGCGGGCGTGGAGAAGAAACCGCTGGTGGTGACCCAGAAGTTGCTGGTGAAGATGTCGCGGAAGCTCAGCGACTTCTGCCCGGCGCGCGCCAGGGCCTGGTCGATCCGCCACAGCTGGAACGGCAGCGACTCGCCCAGGTGGCCGAGGATGACCTTCAGCTTGGGGTGCCGCTCGAACACGCCCGACAGCACCAGCCGGATCGCCTGGGTGCCGGCCTCCACCGTGTAGCCCCAGGCCGGGCGTGCCAGCATGGGGAAGTCGTCCGCGTAGTCCCGATAGTAGGCGTCCATCACGGCGGGATGCGGCAGCGAGGGATGCAGGTAGATGGGCACGTCTAGCTGCTCGGCGCGGGCGTAGATCGGCCAGAACTTCTTCAAGTCGAGGAACTCGCCGTTGGAGAGGCCGTGCAGCATGGCGCCCTTGAACCCCATCGCGACGCAACGCTCGAGTTCGTCCGCCGCCGCCGCCGGGTTTGCCGTCGGCAAGGCGGCGAACGCGGCGAACCGATGGGGAGCGGCGGCGACCGCCGCGGCGAGCCGGTCGTTGACCCGGGCGATCAGCGCCACGGCGATGTCCGCCGGCAGCTTCTGGCCGGAGGGCGCCCCGTGCGATAGGACGGCGATGTCGATGCCGGCCGCGTCCATGTCGGCGATGCGCTCGCCGCCGAAATCCCGCAGCCGCCGCTCCATCGGCCCGGCCCGGGAGGCCTCCTGGCCGGAGAAGTGGGACGCGAGTTCCGCATCCCAGTAATGCTCCTCGACGGCGACGACGGTGGGACGGGGATTCTGCGTCATGGTTCCTCCGGAAGCCGTTCTACTCTGGCGGGAACACGGCGTGGCAGATCCTGGCATGCACGCCCTGCCGCCCGTCGACCACCTGCGTCACCGCGAAATCGGCGGCCACGCTCATCAGGGAATAGGCATCGTCGCGGCTCAGCCCGCGATGCTCGGTCAGCAGCCTGAGCATCTCCAGGCTGGCGTTGCGCATCGCCTGGTCGAGGTCCTCGTCGAAGCCGTGCGTCATCCAGTATTTCGGCGTCCGCAGCAGCGGCGACGGGAAGCTGAAGTCGCGCCGCAGGAACAGCTGGAACATCACGTCGAGCGAGGCCTCGATGGCCGTGCCGCTGATCTCGCCGTCGCCTTGCGAGATATGCGGGTCGCCGATGGAGAACAGGGCGCCGTCGACCTGCACGGGGTAGAACATCGTGGCGCCCGCGCCGATGCGCCAGTTGTCGATGTTGCCGCCGTGGCTGCCGGGCGGGATGGTGCTGACCCGGCCCACCGCGTCCGGCGCCACCCCCGCCGTGCCGAGATGCGGGCGCACGGGGACGCGCACGCCCGCCAGCGCCGGCTGCCGGCAGCAGTCGCGGGCCTGGGTGATGGTGCCGGGCACCGTGTACTTGCCGGGGAAGTCGTAGGCGAAGGCGGCGGCGGCGGTTTCGCTGGCCGCGTCCATGCGGTAGATCGTCACCCGCTCCTTCTCGCCCATCTCGCGATAGAGATGGCCCCAATGGGCGGCCAGGTTGGAGCCGTATTGCAGCCGCGGCGTCATCTGCAGGTAGCGCACTTCCAGCACATCGCCGGGCCTGGCGCCCTCGACGTGGATCGGTCCCGTCATGAGGTGGACGCCGGGGTTGCGGTCCTCCGCCGGGATGGCGTCGAAGATCGCCGTGATGCCGGCGTCCATCATCAGTTCCGGCGCGTCGCCGGCGTGATGGGTGATGGCCTCGGCGCGCACGATGTCGCCGCTGGCGATGCGCAGCACGGGCGCCAGCGCGGCGTCGAAATAACCCCAGTGCACCGTCTGCGGCGTCGCCCGCAGCTCGTGCAGCGCCGGGTGCAGGGATTCGGCCCCGTGTTCGTCCCGGATCAGGGTCATGCGGGCAGCTCCGTGGCTTGGTCGGCGCCCATGACCCGCAGGAAGCGGGCGGTGGCCGGGTTGCGGGGTCGCGTCAGCACATCCAAGGCGGGGCCTTGCTCGGTCACGGCGCCGTCGCTGAGGAACACGACGCAGTCTGCCACTTCCCGGGCGAAACGCAGCTGGTGGGTGGAGATGATCATGGTCAGGCCGTCCTCGACCGCCAGCCGCCGGATGACTTCGAGCACCTCGTTGACCAGTTCCGGGTCGAGGGCGGAGGTCGGCTCGTCGAGCAACAGGACCTTGGGGCGCGGGGCCAGCGCCCGTGCTATGGCGACGCGTTGCTGCTGCCCGCCCGACAGGTGCCGCGGCAGCGCATCGGCGCGGTGCGCCAGGCCGACGCGCTCCAGCAACGCGCCGGCCCGCCGGTTTGCCTCTGCGGGCGGCACGCCGTGCACCCAGCGCAGCGGCCCGGCGACGTTCTCCCGCGCGGTGAGATGGCTGAACAGGTTGAACTGCTGGAACACCATGCCGACACCCAGGCGCGCGCGTTCCTGCGCCAGCGCGCGCGCGGCGTGCGGGCGGCCGTCCTCGCCGTAGCCGAGGCGCTGGCCGCTGATCCGCACCTCGCCGGAATCCCATCCCTCCAGCCGGTTGATGCAGCGCAGCAACGTGCTCTTGCCGGAGCCGCTGGGCCCCAGCAAGGCGACGACCTCCCCGGCCCGCACCGTGAGGTCAAGCCCGTTGAGCACGGCATGGCCGCCATAGCTCTTGTGCAGCGCGTGGACCTCGACGACCGGCGCGCCGCCGGCGAGCGTGGCCGACCGCATGGCTCGGCCCGTGGCCGGCACCGTCGATGCGCGGGGACGCCCGGCGGGCGACGCCGCGGGGACGGGTGCCGCGGAGACGGGCGCCATGATGCCGCGGCGCCACGGCAGCAGGCGGGCGAGGCGGTCGCGCGGCGAGGGCCGGTCGAGGTCCAGCAGGTTCTCGGCGAGCAGCTGCATCGCGCCGATGGCGCCGGTCAGGACCAGATAGACCAGGCCGGAGGCGAAGAAGATCGAGAAGAAGTCGAAGGTCGAGGACGCCAGCTGCGTGCTGCGCAACGTCAGCTCCGGCACGGCGATGATGGAGGCGAGCGACGAGTTCTTCAGCGCCGACACGGCCTCGTTGCCGAACGCCGGGACCATGCTGCGGATGGCCTGCGGTGCGATGACGCGCCGCATGAGCACCAGCGGCGTCATGCCCAGCGCCTGCCCGGCGGCGACCTGGCCGCCGTCGACGCCGAGCACCCCGGAGCGCAGGATCTCCGCGATGAACGGCGCCTCGTTGGCGGCCAGGGCGAGGCCGGCGGCCCCGATGGCGCTCAGCCGCAGGCCGATGTGCGGCAAGGCGTCGTAGGCGAAGACGAGCTGCAGGATGAGCGGCGTGCCGCGGAAGATCACGGCGTAGCCGCGGGCGAACGCCGACAGCGCCCGGAACCGGCTGAGCTGCATCGCCGCCAGGACCACCCCCAAACCCAGCCCACCCGCCAGCCCCAGGCCCGTCACCTCGGCGGTGAACAGCACGCCTTGCAGCAGGTAGGGCAGGCTGAGGTAATGGAGGAACAGCTGCATCAGTTGGTGGTGATGAGCTTGGGCGTCTCCAGGTTCTCCGCGCCGAGCGACCATTTTTCCAGCATCGCGGCCTCGGCGCCGGACTGCTGGATCGCGACGAGGGCCGCCATGACGGCGTCGCGGAACTTGGGGTTGCCCTTCGGCACCGCGATGCCGACGGAGTACGGCAGCGTCACCGCCACCGCCTTGCTGAGCTGGTCGGGATATGCCTTCACCGCCTGGTCGACGGTGTTGACGTCGTTGACGTAGGCGTCGGCGCGCCCGGCGAGAATGGCCTGGATGCAGTCCGCGTTGTTGGTGTACAGCTGCACCGCGGGTTCCGGCTTGCCGGCCGCCTTGCACTCGGGCGCCAGGTTCTGCAGCAGGGGCACCTCGACGAAGCCGGTGTTCTCCGCGGCGGAGGCGCCGCACATCGTGGCGTCGATGCCCTTAATGCCCTTGGGGTTGCCCTTCACCACCAGCACGCCGTCGAACACCTTGGAGTAGGTGATGAAGTCGGCGACCTTGGCACGGTCCTCGGTGGCGTAGATGTCGGAGATGATGATGTCCGCCTGGCCGCTCTGCAGGGTCGGCAGCATGGCCGCGAAGGCGACCGGCTTGTAGGTGACCTGGAACCCCAGGCATTCGCCGAGCGCCTCGACCAGGTCGATGTCGAAGCCCACGAACTTGTTTGGGTCCTGCGGATCGAGCGCCTCGTACCCCGGGGTGTGCGGATTCATGGCGTCGACCAGCGTCTTGCCTTTGGTTTCCGGGTATTGCTGCTGGAGCGCCTGGCACGCTGCCGGGGCGGCCGCCCATGCCCGCGCCGGGGCTGCGAGCGCGGCCAGGCACAGCAGGGCGAGGGCGCCATGGCTCCAGCGCCGCGACGCAGGCTGCAGGCCCGCCGCAAAGGGGTGCCGGCGGGGCGTTAGTGGTGGGTGCATGGTGCGGTCCTTGCTGGCTGTTGGTGGCGAGTGTAGCCACTTGGGCGCTTCCGTCTCGCACTATGTGACCCGCCGACAGCTGCTAATCGTCCGGTTTGACTGGGAGCGGCTGCCAATGCGATCACTTGCGCAAGTCAATGCCTAGTATCTGGGCAACGATGTGCCGCCAACACGCGCGGGCTACAAGCTGCACCTGCCGGGGATGGACCGGCTGGAAGGACGGAGTCCCAGGTCATGGCCTTTTCCGCAGGATTGCCTCTTGCCGGGCGCGTCGCCGTCGTGACGGGCGGCGGCCGGGGCCTTGGCCGTGCCATGACGCTGGCCCTTGCAAGCGCCGGCGCCACGGTCATCGCGACGGCCGCCCGCGCTCCCGCCGAACTCGACGCCGTGGTCGCCGAGGCGGCCGGGCAGCGCGTTGTCGCCCTCGAAGCCGACGTGACCCGCCCAGAGGATTGCGCCCGCGTGATCGAGACGGCGCTGGCGCGGTGGGGTCGCCTGGACGTGCTGGTCAACAACGCCGGGCGCGGGATGCGCTATGTCAGCGAGAGCTTCCTGACGGAACCGACCCGCTTCTGGCAGACCGACCCGGACGTCTGGCGCATGGTGATCGACACCAACGTCAACGGACCCTTCCTGATGGCGCGTGCCGCCGTGCCGGCGATGCTTCGCGGCGGCTGGGGCCGCGTCATCAACATCTCCATGGGCCACGAGACGATGCGGCGGGCCGGCTTCTCGCCCTATGGTCCGTCCAAGGCCGCCCTGGAGTCCGAGACGGTCATCTGGGCCCAGGACCTGCACGGCTCCGGCATCACCGTGAACGCCCTGCTGCCGGGTGGCGCCACTCTGACCGGCATGATCCCGGACACCGTGGACCCCACGCTGAAAGCCAAGCTGCTCGACCCGGCGATCGTCGTGCCGCCGCTGCTGTGGCTGGCGTCAGGCGCTTCCGACGCCGTGACCGGGATGCGGTTCGATGCGTCCCGCTGGGACACGGAGCTGGACGGCGCAACCGCTGCTGCGGGATGCAGCCAGGCACTCTGAACCGCGGCCTCCACTTGCCACGCCGATGGGAAGGAAAATGCCCTGACGACCGATCTGCGCGACCACTGCCAGGCCGCTCATGCCGTACGCGAGGCGCTCGGCCTGGCGCCGCATCCTGAAGGCGGCCACTACCGCGAACTGTGGCGCGATCAGCCACCGCCGGGCCGGCGCGGCGCGGGCACCACCATCCTGTTCCTGCTGGCGGCGGGCGAGCGGTCACGCTGGCACAGGATCGACGCGGCTGAAATTTGGCTCTGGCAGGCCGGTGCGCCCCTGCTGCTCGGCATCGCCGACGTCGATGCCGGCCGGCAGGATGTGCGGCTCGGCCCCGACCTGGCCAACGGCGAGGCGCTGCAAGGCGTGGTGCCCGCGCGAGCCTGGCAGGAAGCCAGCAGCCTCGGCGCCTGGAGCCTGGTCAGTTGCGTCGTCGCCCCGGCCTTCGAGTTCGCGGGATTCGAGATGGCGCCGGCTGGATGGTCGCCGCCTGCCGGAGGATGACGCGGCGCGGCTCTACACGACCTGTTCATCGCACTCAGGATGATCTCGGACAGACACCAAGAGTAGCTTGCGCAGCCCACATCGGTTCACGACGGCACGTCCAAGGTAGCCCAACCGTTGGTCCATCAGTGTTCAGGTACGATGAAACCTCCTATCCGTCTCGCAATGCTGTTTCCCATCGGCCTGTTGCTGGCCGGTTGCGCCTATGATCCGCCGATGCGGACCGACCATGCCGCCCCGCAGTACCGCGACGCGTTGGCGCGGTGCCACAAGGACATCGACACGGCTGCCTCACGCAAGGCGAACGCCACCCCGTCCTCCGCGATCGCGGCATTGTTCGCCTCGGACGAGCCGCAGCGCCGCGGCATCCAGGCCTGCCTGGAGAAGCGCGGCTACCCCGCTTCATAGACTGGCTGGGCCTCGACGCAGCGCCTGGACATCGCCATCTTCCGAGCCGCGCAGGAGTGCCCGCATGTCCGTGACCACCGACCCGATCCGCACCAAGCCCGTCAAGCCGGCCGCCAAGACCAAGGGCCAGGCGCATCGCGAGGCGTCCAGCCCCGTCGCCTTCGAGCCCAAGCGGCAGCCGGCCAAGCCGCTCGCCAAGGCGCTGCGGGTGGTGTCCGAGTACGAGCCCGCCGGCGACCAGCCGACCGCGCTGCGCGACCTGTGGGCCGGGGTGCAGGCAGACGAGCGCGACCAGGTGCTGCTGGGCGTCACGGGGTCGGGCAAGACCTTCACCATGGCCAAGCTGATCGAGAAGGCGCAGCGGCCGACCCTGATCCTCGCCCCCAACAAGACGCTGGCGGCGCAGCTGTACGGCGAGATGAAGGGCTTCTTCCCCGACAACGCCGTCGAATACTTCGTCAGCTACTACGACTACTACCAGCCGGAGGCCTACGTCCCGCGCAGCGACACCTACATCGAGAAGGACAGCCAGATCAACGAGGCGATCGACCGCATGCGCCATGCGGCCACGCAAAGCCTGCTGGAGCGCAACGACGTCATCATCGTCGCCTCCGTGTCCTGCATCTACGGCATCGGCTCGGTCGAGACCTACAGCCGCATGGTGGTCAAGCTCGAGGTCGGCGGCCGCATCGACCGCGACACCCTGGCCCGCGCCCTGTCGGAGCAGCAGTACCGCCGCAACGACACCGCCTTCACCCGCGGCACCTTCCGCCTGCGCGGCGAGACGGTCGACGTGTTCCCGAGCCACTACGAGGACCGCGCCTGGCGCATCAGCCTGTTCGGCGACGAGATCGAGGCGATCAGCGAGTTCGACCCGCTCACCGGCGAGATCACGGCGTCGCAGCCGGAGGTCCATATCTACGCTAACAGCCACTACGTGACGCCGCGCCCGACCCTGGTGCAGGCCATCGCCGACATCAAGATCGAGCTGCAAGGCCGCCTGAAGCAGTTCACCGCCGAGGGCAAGCTGCTGGAGGCGGAGCGGCTGCAGCAGCGCACCACCTTCGACATCGAGATGATGGAGACCACCGGCTCCTGCAAGTCGATCGAGAACTACTCGCGTTTCCTGTCCGGACGGCGGCCCGGCGAGCCCCCGCCGACGCTGTTCGAGTACCTGCCCGAGAACGCCATGCTGATCGTGGACGAAAGCCACGTCACCGTGCCGCAGATCGGCGGCATGGAGCG
>CAXSFF010000074.1:0-8658 GCA_964236035.1 uncultured Acetobacteraceae bacterium | reverse complement strand
CCCGCCGCTGTTGCCTGGACGGTCCGGCGTTGATGGTGCCCGGGATCCCCGCCTGCTGCCAGGACCGGCCCTGTGTGCACGCCCGATTGCGGGATGGCGATGGATCGCAGATGTTCGATGCGAAGAGGATACGGAAAGCATGATCGACTCCGCCCGCCCGCCTGCGGCGTCTGAGCGTGGGAACAGCTATCGGGTTGCAAGCATCCTTGAAGGTGTTATCGCATGCCTGCACGGCAGCGGGGGAGGCTGGTGGAAACCCGCTTGTTTTGCGGGCGTCGCACTCTTGGCTGCTGGCTGCGCGCGAACCGCCGTCCCGGCTCAGCCAAATGTGGAAGCACGGAACCTGCCCAGTTGCACGGGGCCGGTAGTCATGGTCAACCGCACTTACCTCGGCTTCTTTGCGCCGCACAGCGCGATGCTCACGGAACGGGTACGATTGATGGCAACTGAATTCACGCAGCATCGCCGTGTGATGCTCGTGGAGGTTCAGGGGAATGTCGACAGTTCGGAAACGACGCGTCGGGACCGTGGCCTGGGTCTCCGGCGAGCAAAGGCCGTCGCGAACGTGCTGATCAGCCTTGGCGTTCCCGCGGAGAGAATCCTTCTGAAGGATTTCGGCACATCGCGCCCGCTGATTCCGACGCCGCCCGGCGTGGCGGAACCAGAAAACCGGCGAGTCGCGCCCATTCTGCTCGCCTACGATCATTCGAACGACTGGGCAGAGCGCCAGAAATGCGTCGACTGGCTAAATGCGACCTACTGCATCCCGAACTCCGCTTCAGCGGACGCAACGGCCTGCAAAAATGCCTTGCAGCATCTGCAATATTCAGATTGAGCCAGGCTACTGGACCGACATCTACAGCTCCGCGTTGCGTTGGAACGTCGGCTTCGCTCTTATACCAATGGCAACAGACAGCGACCGCCACCTTGATACTTGTCATTGCGAACCGCTGCTTGGCGGTGTGGCAATCCAGGGCCACGCGACGGAAACCTGCCGCGCGGCCCTGGATTGCCACGTCGCAAGCGCTCCTCGCAATGACGGCTGGGAGGCCAGTCTCCAATGCCGTTGGTGTTGTTTATAAGGCGGGGCTTCCAGAAAGCGAAAAGGAACATCGAGACAGGTCAAAACTCGATCCCCTCCTGCGCCTTCACCCCGGCGGCGAAATGGTGCTTCACCAGCGTCATCTCCGTCACCAGATCCGCCGCCGCCAGCAGCCCGGGCCTCGCGTTGCGGCCCGTGACCACCACGTGCAGCCCTTCCGGCCGCCCGGCCAACCCAGCCAGCACCGCCGCCTCGTCCAGGTAGTCGTAGCGCAACGCGATGTTCAGCTCGTCCAGCACCAGCAATCCCAGCGGCACCCCGTCGCGGCCGGGCGCGTGCATCATCGCCAGCGCCTGCGCCCACGCGCGTTCCGCCGCGGCGACGTCGCGGGCGCGGTCCTGCGTCTCCCAGGTGAAGCCCTCGCCCATCGTGTGCCACTCCAGCAGGTCGTCGAACCGCGCCAGCGCCGCGCGCTCGCCGCTGGACCAGGCGCCCTTGATGAACTGCACCACGCCCACGGACCGCCCGCGCCCCAGCATGCGCAGCGCCAGGCCGAACGCCGCCGTGCTCTTGCCCTTGCCCTTGCCCGTGTGGACCATCAGCAAGCCGCGCTCGATGGTCTTGGACGCGACCTCGGCGTCCTGCACCGCCTTGCGCTTCGCCATCTTCTCGGCATGGCGGGCGTCATCGCTCATTTTACCACCATCGGCAGCCCTGCCACCATCAGCACCACGTGGTCCGCCCGTGCCGCGACCTGCTGGTGCAGCCGCCCCGCCGCGTCGCGGAACCGCCGGGCCAGCGCGTTGTCCGGCACGATGCCGAGGCCGACCTCGTTCGACACCAGCACCGTCGGCGCCGCGCGGGCATCGAGCGCCGCAGCCAGCGCCGGCCAGTCCACGGCGCGCTCGGCCAGCATCAGGTTGGTCAGCCACAGCGTCAGGCAATCCACCAGCACGGGACCGGACGTGGCCAGCGCGGCGGCCAGGTCAAGCGGCGCCTCCAGCGTGCGCCAGCCCGGCGGGCGCGACGCCCGGTGCTCGGCGATGCGCGCGCGCATCTCGTCGTCCCACGCCTGCCCCGTGGCGACGTAGGTCCATGGCGGCGGCGACGCCTGCACCAGCGCCTCGGCATGGCGGCTCTTGCCGGAGCGCGCGCCGCCCAGCACGAAGGTTACCGGCGCTTTCGTTTGACCCATCACGCGCCTGGTCATACATGGAGGCCGATGGTCCTGCCATCCGCGGCGCATACCGTGGGCGGCAGGTTAAAAGGGAACGCGGTGCGACGCCGCGGCTGCCCTCGCAACTGTAAGCGGAGAGCGACCCGCCTGATGCCACTGGGCCACACCCCGGGAAGGCAGGCGAGCCGCGCCTGATCCGCGAGCCAGGAGACCTGCCATCGCTGGCGGCTTGCCGCCAGGGCCTAGATCGCGACGCCGGGCGGGGTGCACCGGTGGCGGCGGCTGCGGCCATGCCCGGCGACGGGCGCGGACGGCCGACCCATGGGGCAACCCTTGGGCGATGGGCACCCACGGTCGATCCGGAGGCTTGCCCATGCTGCCAACGCTTCACGTCTGCACCACCTGCCGCGCCGGCCTGCCGCTGGCGGAGGGCCAAGCGGCACCCGGGCGCAGCATGCACGACGCGGTGGCGACGCATCCGAACGCCAGCCGGGTGGTGCTGCGGGAGGTCGCCTGCCTGTCGTCGTGCGACCAGGGCTGCGCCGCCGCCATCTCCATGCCCGGCAAATGGAGCTACCTGCTCGGCCGGCTCGACCCGGCGCTGGCCGGCGACCTGCTCGACTATGCCGCGACGTACGCCGCGCACGCCACCGGCACCGTGCTGCCATCGAAACGCGCGGCATCGCTGGCGCGCATGGTCCTGGGGCGTCTGCCGGCGCTGGAGCCCGCGTCGTGATCCCTTGCACCGTCATCACGGGGTTCCTCGGCGCGGGCAAGACGACGCTGGTGCGCCACATCCTGGCCCACGCCGCCGGGCGCCGCATCGCCGTTATCGTCAACGAGTTCGGCGCGCTCGGCATCGACGGCGACGCGTTGCGCGGCTGCGGCATCCCCGGCTGCGACGACGTCGTGGAGCTGGCCAACGGCTGCCTGTGCTGCACCGTCGCCGACGAGTTCCTGCCGGCCATGCAGGCGCTGCTCGACCGGCCGGAGCCGCCGCAGCACATCGTCATCGAGACCTCGGGGCTTGCGTTGCCAAAGCCGTTGCTGAAGGCGTTCGGCTGGCCCGGCATCCGCAGCCTCGTCAGCGTCGACGGCGTGATCACCGTGGTGGACGGCCCCGCCGTCGCCGCCGGGCGCTTCGCCGACGACCCGGCCGCCATCGCCGCCCAGCGCGCGGCGGACGACAACCTCGACCACGACAACCCGCTGTCGGAGGTCTACCTGGACCAGATCCAATGCGCCGACCTGGTGGTGCTGAACAAGGCCGACCTGCTGGACGCCACGGCCTTGGCGCGCCTGGGGGCCGAGATCGGGGCCGCGATGCCGCGCCCGGCGGGCCTGGTGACGGCGGTCGAGGGCCGGGTCGACCTGGCGATCCTGCTCGGCATCGACGCCGCGGCGGAGGACGACCTGGCCGCCCGCCCGTCTTGCCACGATGCGGAGGATGGCGCGCACGAGCATGACGACTTCGCCAGCTTCGTCGTGGCGTTGCCGCCGACCGATGCGCCGGACGCGCTGGTGGATCGGTTGCGGGCGGTGGCGCGGACGCATGACGTGTTGCGCATGAAGGGCCATGTCGCCGTCGCCGGGCGACCGATGCGGTTGGAGATCCAGGGCGTCGGCACCCGCTTCCGCCAGCATTTCGACCGCGTCTGGACCGACGGCGAGCCGCGCGATGGGCATTTGGTGGTGATCGGCCAGGCCGGCATGGACCAGGCCGCCATCACCGCAGCGATCGCCGCCTGATGCACCTGCTCGCCCGCGAAACCCGCAGCCTGGACGAGGCCGCCGCCGCGGTCGACCTCGGCCATGGCCGCGCCGACATCGTGGTATTGAGCTTCAGCGACGCCGACCTCGGCGCCTTGGCGGCGTGCCCTGCCCCGCCCGGCACGCTGCGTCTGGCCAGTCTGGGCAAGCTGCGGCACCCGCTGTCGGTCGACCTGTACCTGGAACAGACCGTGAGCCACGCGCGATGCGTGATCGTCCGGCTGCTCGGCGGGCTGGACTACTGGCGCTACGGCGTGGAGGAAACGGCGGCGCTGTGCCGGACGCGGGGCATCGCGCTGGCCGTGCTGCCGGGCGACGGCCTGGATGACGCGGCACTCGCCGCGCTGTCCACCGTGACGCCCGCCGCCTACGCCCGGCTGGGCGCGTGCTTCCGTCATGGCGGGTCCGCCAACATGGGCCGCGTGCTGAACATCGCGGCCCACCTTGCGGGATTGGCGACCGATGACGACGCCGCCATCGCGCCGGCGCCGCAGCATGGCGTGCTTGCGCTAGACCTGGCGGGCGATGCGCTGGCCGTGATCGTGTTCTACCGCTCGCACCTGCTGTCGGCGGACTACGCGCCGATCACGGCACTCGCCGCCGCGTTGCGCGCGCGCGGGCTGGCGGTCGGGGTGGTGTTCGCGGCCAGCCTGAAGGCGCCGGACACCGCCGCCTGGGTCGCCCGCACGCTGGCCGCCTGGCGCCCCGTGGTGGTGGTGAACGCGACCGGGTTCTCGGCGCGGCAGGATGGCGGGTCGCCGCTCGACGCGCCGGGCGCGCCGGTGTTGCAGGTGGTGCTCGCCGGGTCGTCGCGGGAGGCGTGGCAGGCGTCGAGCCGCGGCCTGTCGCCGGCCGACCTGGCGATGCAGGTGGTGCTGCCGGAACTGGACGGCCGCCTGCTGACGGGGGCGGTTTCGTTCAAGGCGGAGACTGATGGTTTGCCGGCCCGGCACCAACCGGATGCCGACGGCATTGCCCTCGCGGCCGACCGCGCGGCGGGCTGGGCGCGCCTGGCCGCCGCGGCCCGGGCTGACCGGCGCGTCGCCATCGTGCTGAGCGATTACCCCGGCATCGGCGGCCAGCGCGGGCACGCCGTAGGGCTCGACAGCTTCGCCAGCCTGTCGGCGATCCCGGCGCTGCTCCAGGGCGCCAGCTACTCGACCGAGGCTCGCGACACGGCGGCGCTGACCCAGGCGCTGTGCAGCCCGCCGACGCCGTTCCTGGCTTCGGACGAGTACCGGCGCCGGTTCGCCATCCTGCCGGACAGCCTACGGCAAGCCACGATCGCCGCCTGGGGCGATGCCGCCGACGACCCGGCATTGCACGACGGCTGGTTCCAGTTGCGCCACCTCCGCATCGGCCGCGTCATCGCGGCGTTGCAGCCGGACCGCGGCGATGCGCACGACCGCCGCGCCGCCTATCACAGCCCCGACCAGCCGCCGCGGCATGCCTACATCGCGTTCTACCTGTGGCTGGCGGACCAGGCCGACGCGATCGTGCATCTCGGCGCGCACGGCTCGCTGGAATGGCTGCCGGGCAAGGCGGCGGCGCTGTCGGCGGCGTGCTGGCCGCGTGCGCTGCTCGGCGGCATGCCCGTGATCTACCCGTTCATCGTCAACAACCCGGGCGAGGCCGCCGCCGCCAAACGCCGCCTCGGCGCGGTGACGATCGGCCATCTGACTCCGCCGCTGAACCAGGCCGGCAGCCATGGCGCGGCCGGCGAGCTGGAGCGGCTGATCGACGAGTACGCCAGCGCCGACGGTCTGGACCGGCGGCGCATGGCGCTGTTGCGGACGACCATCATCGAACGGGCCGCGGCGACCGGATTGCTGGCGGAAAGCGGCGTCGCGCCGGGTGCGGATGACGGTGACGCGCTGGCGCGGCTCGACGCCTACCTGTGCGACGTGAAGGATTTGCAGGTCCGCGACGGGCTGCATGTCTATGGCACTTCTCCCGCGGGCGTCGGCGATGCGGAGGCGTCGTGCGGTCCCGCGGAACGCACCGCGTTGCTGGACGCGCTGGATGGGCGCCGCGTGGAGCCTGGGCCGGCAGGCGCGCCCTCGGCCGGGCGGCGCGACGTGCTGCCGACGGGGCGCAACCTCACGGGCATCGACCCCCGTGCCGTGCCGACCCGCAGCGCCATGACGCTGGCCGAGCCGGCGGCGGCCGACCTGCTGCGGCGCTTTCGCCAGGACCACGGCGACTGGCCGCGCAGCCTGGTGCTGAACGTGTGGGGCACGGCCACCATGCGCACCGGCGGCGAGGACCTGGCCCTGGCGCTGCTGCTGCTGGGCGCGCGGCCGCTTTGGGACGCGGACTCCACCCGCGTCAACGGGTTCGAGGTGCTGCCAATCGCGCTGCTCGACCGGCCGCGGGTGGACGTGACGCTGCGCATCTCCGGGCTGTTCCGCGACGCGTTCGCCGCACAGGTCATGCTGTTCGACGCCGTGGCGCAGGCCATCGCCGCGCGCGACGAAGCGCCGGACTGGAACCCGCTGGCCGGGCGTCCTGGCCCACGCATCTTCGGGCCACCGACCGGGTGCTATGGCGCCGGCATCTCCGCGACCATCGAGCGTGGCGCCTGGAGCGACCGGGCCGAGTTAGGCCGGGCCTGGCTTGATGCGTCGGCCGGCGCCTATGGCGCGCGGGCCGACGGCACGCCGCAGCCCGCGGCGCTAGCCGCCCGCATCCGCGACGCCAACGCGTTCCTGCACCAGCAGGACCACGCCGAGACCGACCTGCTCGACAGCACCGACTACGCCGCGCACCAGGGCGGTTTCGCCGCCGCCGCCGCCAGCCTCGGCGTCGACCCGGCGCTGTACCACCAGGACGGTCTCACCCGCAGCCTGCCGGAGCAGATCGCCCGGGTGGTGCGCGGGCGGGCCGCCAACCCGCGCTGGCTGCGCGGCATGATGCGGCACGGCTACCGTGGCGCCGCCGAGATCGCCCGCACCGTCGAGCCGCTGCACGCCTACGCCGCGACGCTGCCGGCGCGGCTCGACCGGCAGTTCGACCTGCTGTTCGACGCGACGCTGGGATCGCTGGAGGTCGACGCGTTCCTGCGGCGCGAGAACCCGGCCGCCCGCGCCGCCATGGCCGCCCGCTTTGACGAAGCCCGCCACCGTGGGTTGTGGCACCCGCAGCGCAACGACCTGGCTCCTATAATGGTTGATGGCGGGCCATGAATCATGCATCCGTCATTGCGAGCCGCCGCTTGGCGGCGCGGCAACCCAGGGCCGCGCGACGAAACCTTGCCATGTTGCCCTGGGTTGCTTCGTCGCAAGCGTTCCTCGCAATGACGGCCTCATGACAACGCGAGGCTGGTGCCCCAGCGTTCACGAACCGATGCCGTCCGGCGACGGCTTGCTGGCGCGGGTGAAGCCATTCGGCGGACGCCTGCTCGCCGTCGCCTTGCGCGCCATCGCGGACGCGGCCGACGAGTGCGGCAACGGCGTCGTCGAGCTGACCAGCCGCGGCAACCTGCAAATCCGTGGATTGACCGCAAGCAGCGCGCCACGGTTCGCCGCCGCGATGCTCGCCGCCGGGTTGGCGGACCCGGACCCGGCGCGGGAAAGCCGCCGCAACGTCATCACCATGCCGCCGTATGACGACGCGCTGGCAGCGGAGATCGAAGGCATCCTGGCCAACATTGAGGGTCTGGCGGCGAAGTTCTGCGTGGCGATAGGCCAGGCCGAAGCTGACATCCAGGTATCGAACGGCGTCATGACCGTGCAAGGCATCGATTTGCCCTACAATCCGGACGCGCTGCATCAAACCGCGATCGCCGCAAAGGGCAAGCGCCTGCCTTCGGAACCCAGGCCCGCAACGCCGCCGGCTGGGCTGCTGTTCCTGCGCTACGGCCAGACCGACGCCGCCGGCCTGCGCGCGCTCGCCGGCCTGACAAATCAGGCCCGCACCACGCCCTACCGCGCCTTCCATGTGCCGCCGGGCTGCAACCCCACGGGCTTCATCGCCGACCCTGATGACCCGCGCCTGCGCATCGCCGCCTGCCCCGGCGCGCCGGCCTGCGCGAGCGCGACCACGCCGACCCGCGCCGATGCCGACTTCCTCGCCGCGCAAGGCATCGCCGACGTGCATGTCTCCGGCTGCGCCAAAGGCTGCGCCTATCCCCGCGCCGGCCGCACGCTGGTCGCGCGCGACGGCCGCTACGACCTGGTCGACCATGGCCGCGCCGGCGATCCCGCGCGCCTAGCCGGGCTTGCCATCGCGCAGGCGGCGGCGCTGCTGTGACCCGCGACTACATCCGCGACGGCGGGGCGATCTACGACCGCTCGTTCGCCACCATCCGCAGCGAAGCCGATCTGTCTGGCCTCACGCCCGAAGAATCGCGCATCGCCGTGCGCGTCATCCACGCGTGCGGCATGGTCGAGATCGCCCAGGCCCTGCGCTTCTCCCCCGGTTTCGCAACCGCGGCGCGCGTTGCGTTGCGGGCGGGCGCGCCTATCCTCTGCGACTCCAAGATGGTGGCCAGCGGCATCACCCGCGCGCGGCTTCCCGCCGGCAACGAGGTCGTCTGCACGCTCGATGACCCGCGCACGCCGGCGCTGGCCCGCAGCATCGGCAACACCCGTTCCGCCGCGGCGCTCGGGCTGTGGGGCGGCCGGATTGGCGGCGCGCTGGTCGCCATCGGCAACGCCCCCACCGCGCT
>CAXSFF010000073.1:0-8684 GCA_964236035.1 uncultured Acetobacteraceae bacterium | reverse complement strand
CCAGGTGATCCAGGTCGGCGCGCCGAAGGGGGTGTCGCGGCTGCTGCAGCGGGTCGGGCGGTCGAACCACCGCATGGACGAGGCGAGCCAGGCGATCCTGGTGCCGGCCAACCGCTTCGAGGTGCTGGAGTGCACGGCCGCCGTGCAGGGCGTCGCCGCGCGCGAGCTGGACGGCGACCCGCCGCGGCCCGGCGGGCTCGACGTGCTGGCGCAGCACATCCTGCTGATGGCGGCCGCCGCGCCGATCCATCCGGACGACCTGTATGCGGAGATCGCCACGGCCGGGCCGTACCAGAAGGTGAGCCGCGCGACGTTCGAGGACGTGCTGCAATTCGTCGAGGACGGCGGCTACGCCCTGGCGGCGTACGAGCGCTACCGCAAGCTGTTCCGCGACGCCGACGGCCGCATCGAGGTGCGCTCCGAGCGTATCGCCCGGCTGGCGCGCATGAACATCGGCACCATCGTCGAGATGCCGCTCCTGAAGGTCCGTTTGCAAGGCATGCGAGGCGGCTCGCTCGGCGAGGTCGAGGAGTACTTCGTCAGCACCATGCGTCCTGGCGACACCTTCATCTTCGCCGGCCGCTTGCTGAAGTACCTGCGCATCCGGGAGACCACCGTGGAATGCGCCCCCGGCGGCGGCGGCGAGCCGATGGTCCCCGCCTACGCCGGCGGCAAGTACCCGCTCAGCACCAACCTCGCCGCCCGCGTGCGCGCCATGCTGCACGACCCGGCGAGCTGGGCCGCCTTCCCCGATAGCGTACGCGACTGGCTGGCCTTGCAGCAGTCGCGCTCCAGCCTGCCCGGCCCCGACGACCTGCTGGTGGAGGTGTTCCCGCGCAACGGCCGCTGGTTCCTGGTCGCGTACTGCTTCGAGGGCCGCAACGCGCACCAGACGCTCGGCATGCTGCTGACCCGGCGGATGGAGCGGGCCGGGTGCGCGCCGATGGGGTTCGTCGCCACCGACTACGTGATCTCCGTCTGGTGCGCCAACGAACCCGGCGACGTGCCCGACTTGTTCCAGCAGGACATGCTGGGCGACGACCTGGAGGCGTGGATGGCGGAAAGCTCCCTGTTGCGGCGGACGTTCCGCAACGTGGCGGTGATCGCCGGGCTGGTGGACCGCTCGCAGCCGGGCGCGGAGAAGAGCCGGCGGCAGGTCACGGTCAACACCGACCTGATCTACGACGTGCTGCGCCGGCACCAGCCCGACCACATCCTGCTGCGCGCCACCCGCGCCGACGCCGCCACGGGGCTGACCGACGTGGGCCGGCTGGCGGAGATGCTGGCGCGGGTGCAGGGCCGGGTGCGGGTGAACCGCCTGTCGCGGGTGTCGCCGCTGGCGGTGCCCGTGCTGCTGGACATCGGCCGCGAGTTCGTCCGCACCGCCGAGGACGAGGACGCGCTGCTGGCGGAGACAGAGGCGCTGGTGGCGGAAGCGACCGGCGAGGCCGAGCCGTCGCCCGCGCCGATGCGCGTCCACCCCGTGCACCGCGCCAACATGAGCAAGCGCGCCCGCGCCGACCGGACCCTGGCATGAGCGCCGCTCCCGTCCATCTCGCCGGGCAGCGGCTGATGCTGGACCCGGCCGGCGCGGTGTGGTGGCCAGACCGGCATTTGCTGGCCGTCGCCGACCTGCATCTGGAAAAGGGCTCCGCCAGCGCCGTGCGCGGCCACCTGGTGCCGCCGTGGGACACGCGGGTGACGCTGGACCGGCTGGCGCTGCTGCTGCTGCGGTATGCGCCGCGCACGGTGCTGGCCATGGGCGACAGCTTCCACGACCGGCACGGCGCGGCGCGCATGTTGGCCGCCGACGCCGCGCGGCTGCGGGCGATGGCGGCGGCGCACGACTTCGTCTGGCTGCTTGGCAACCATGACCCAGCGCCGCCCGCGGGCCTGCCCGGCGAGGTCGTGGAGTGGTGGGAGGCGGACGGCGTGGTGTTCCGCCACCAGGCCGGCGGCGGCGCGAACGAGGTGTGCGGCCACCATCATCCGAAGGCCAGCATCGACACCCGCGCCGGGCGGGTGACGCGGCCGTGCTTCGTGGCCTCGGCGCAGCGGCTGATGCTGCCGGCGTTCGGCGCCTTCACGGGGGGGCTGGACGTGCGGCATCCCGCCATCGCCGGGCTGTTCCCGCGCGGCGGGCGCGCCT
Source organism: uncultured Acetobacteraceae bacterium (assembly GCA_964236035.1). Lineage (GTDB taxonomy): Bacteria > Pseudomonadota > Alphaproteobacteria > Acetobacterales > Acetobacteraceae > CAXSFF01. The sequence goes on along the minus strand of CAXSFF010000073.1, from coordinate 6,535 downwards.
TCCTGCTGGGGCGGGAGCGGCTGTTCGCCTTCACGCTTGGCCAATCCGCGCCGATGCAGGCGGTTTGACCGTCTCACCGCATTGCCGTTGTCACACAGAAGACACACATATTCCATAACTGACGGATGATTAGGGATGGCAGGGACGCAAAAAGCGCGAGGGATCGCGCTGTGGTGGCTACGGCAGGATTTGCGGCTGGCGGACAACCCCGCGTTGGCGGCGGCGGCTGGCGGGATGGTGTTGCCGGTGTTCGTGCTGGACGACGCAGCAGCGGGCAAGTGGGCGATGGGCGGCGCGCATCGCTGGTGGCTGCACGGGAGCTTGCAGTCGATCGGCCATGACCTGGAGGCGCTCGGCGCGCCGCTGGTCCTGCGCCGGGGCGACGCGGCGGCCATCCTGCCGGCGTTGGCGCGCGAGGACGGGGCGACCGAAGTCCACACCGGATGCCTGATGGAACCCTGGGCGCGGCGGCAGGCCGAGGCAGTCGCGGCGGCGCTGGGCGACGTCCCGCTGCGCCTGCATCGCGCGTCGACGTTGCTCGACATGGATGCCGTGAAGACCAAGGCTGGCGGCGTCTACGGCGTCTACACCCCGTTCGCGCGCGCCTGCCGCGCGATGGGCCAGCCGCCGAAGCCGCTCCCCGCGCCGACATCGCTGACTGCTCCCACGGGCGTCGCGTCGGACGCGCTCGAATCCTGGGGATTGCTGCCGACCAAGCCGGATTGGGCCGGCGGCTTCCGCGACACCTGGCAGCCCGGCGAGGCCAGCGCGCACCGCCGCATGCAGCGGTTCATGCAGGACGCGCTCACCCAGTATTCGACGGGCCGCAATCTGCCGGGGCAGCACCTCACCTCCATGCTGTCGCCGCACCTGCACTGGGGCGAGCTGTCGCCGGCGCAGGTCTGGCACGCCGCGGCGGGCGTGCCGGGCGGCGACGCGGCGAAACAGGAGACGCAGAACCTTGAGGCGCTGCACGGCGAGGCGTTGCAGACGTTCCAGGGCGAAATCCTGTGGCACGAGTTCGCGGCCTACCTGCTGTGGCACAACCCGCATCTCCCCGACCGGCCGCTGAAGCCCGGCTTCGCCAAGCTGCAATGGCGGGACGATGCCTCCGCCCTGCGCGCGTGGCAGCAAGGCCGCACCGGCGTGCCGATCGTGGACGCGGGCATGCGGCAGCTTTGGCACATCGGCTGGATGCACAACCGGGTCCGCATGATCACGGGGTCGTTCCTGGTCAAGCACCTGCTGGTGTCGTGGGTCGATGGCGAGGCGTGGTTCTGGGACACGCTGGTCGACGGCGACCTGGCCGCCAACGCCGCGTCCTGGCAGTGGGTCGCGGGTAGCGGCACCGACGCGCAGCCGTTCTTCCGCGTCTTCAACCCCGTCAGCCAGGGCCAGAAGTTCGACGCCGACGGCGCCTACGTGCGCCGCTGGGTGCCGGAACTGGCCAAGCTGCCCGACCGCTACCTGCATGCCCCGTGGGAGGCCCCGGCCAAGGTGCTCGCCGACGCCGGGGTGACGCTCGGTGAAAGCTACCCGAACCCCGTGGTCGACTTGGCCGTCGGCCGCGACCGAGCGATGGCGGCGTTCCAGGCCATGCGGGCGGTGGCATGATCCCGCCAGGCCTGCCGATCCGGGTGGTCGGCGACGTGCATGGCGACGCGCGCGCCTTCGCCTTCGCGGCCGACACCGACCGTTTCGTGGTGCAGCTCGGCGACCTCACCGATAGCGGCCCGGACAGCGCGGGGGCGCTGGAGATGGCGCTGCGGCTGCTGGACGAGGGCCGCGGCGTGTTCGTGCTCGGCAACCACGACCGCAAGCTCGGCCGCGCGCTGGGCGGCCAGCCGGTGCGCGTTGACTCCGCGCTGGAGGAGACGCTGACGCAACTGCCGCCGCGGCTGCGCGAACGGGCGCTGGACGCGATCGAGCGGGCTCCCGCTTGGATCGTGCAGCACTCCCAGCACCAGCCGCACCGGGTGTTCGTGCATGGCGGCTTCCACACCGCGATGCTGGAGCAGCAGCCGCCGCCGGGTCTAGGCCGCGTCGATTCGGCGCTGTCGCGGGCGCTGTTCGGGCAGACCACGGGGCGGGTGCAGGCGGACGGCTATCCGGAGCGCGTGCTGCGCTGGGTGGACCGCATCCCGTCGGACTTCACCGTATATTGCGGGCACGACCGCCGCAGCACCGATGGCCGTCCGTACATCCGCTCCGGGATGGCGGGCGGCACGGCGGTGTTCCTCGACACGGGCGCCGGCAAGGGCGGGCATCTGTCCTGGATCGACCTGCCGCCGGGTTAGACCACGACGTCGCCGGCGATGATGCGGCGTGGACCATCCGGCGTCTGCAGCAGCAGCGCGCCGTCCTCGCCCAACCCAGCGAACCGGCCGCGGTGCTGCGCGCCTCCCTGTTGCACCGTCACCAGTTGGCTGGGACGGGGGCCACGCGCCAGCCAGGCGTTGCGGACGGGTGCGAAACCCTGCTGCAGCCACACCTGCCACCAGTGATCGAGCGCCATCAGCAGCGCCGCCAGCGTCTGCTCGATGGTGGCCGGGGCATGGAGGGCGAGAGCCGTCGTCGGGTAGCGCGCGTTGGTTGGCGCGGAGGCGATGTTGACGCCGAACCCGGCTATGACCGTGCTGGCGTCTCCCTCCAGCAGGATGCCGGCCAGCTTGGCGCCGTTCAGCAGGATGTCGTTCGGCCACTTCACCGACACCCGCACGGGTGATGCCAAGGCCGCATCGACCGCATCGGCCGTGGCCAAGGCGGCGATGAATCCCAGCTCCGCATGACGCGAAGATTGGCCCGGCGGCCGCAGCACGACGGAGACATACAGGTTGCCGGGCGGGCTGCTCCAGGACCGTCCCAGCCGGCCGCGCCCGGATGTTTGCCGCAGGGCGTGCACTGCCGTGCCGTGGCCGGCGCCGGCCTCTGCCAGCCGCCGCGCCTCGTCGTTGGTCGAGGTCAGCTCGGCGAAACGATGGATCTGGTTGAGCAAAGGGTGCCCCGTACGGGATTCGAACCCGTGTACTCGGCGTGAAAGGCCGATGTCCTAGGCCACTAGACGAACGGGACCAAGCGCGGCGCATAGCCCGGTGCGGGGAGCCTGGTCAACCCCAACCAATTGGGCCGGGCCGCCGCCTGGACGCTGATCGCCGCGCTTGGTGCCGGACAGCGCATGAATTTCGTCGACCACGATGTAGGCCGTCGTTTCCGGGAGCCGCCTTATGGTCAATGAGCAAGGCTGAAACTGGCAGGAAAGATGCTGCCAGGATGCCATCCCGCATTGCGGGCTTAACTTCTCTGCAAGCTTGTCCAGCTAATCTAGACCTCAATGGCAAGCATGGCATCAGCCTTTCGTGACGCGCCATGGCTCTGTGCGGAGCGGACATCGGTTTGGGCCAGGACATTCGTCGTGATATCGATCATCGCCGCTTTGGCGCTTGTCGGCATGACCCATGGCGGAGTTGTCCCTGATCCCTGGGGCCGACCTCTTGCCACGGATTTTTCGAGTTTTTGGACGGCGGCTGGACTGGCACTGGACGGCATGCCCGAGGCTGCCTGGAATCCAGTGGCGCATGCAGCTGCGGAGCATGCAGAGTTTAGCTTGAACGCAGGTTATTCAGGGGAGTACTACGCTTTTTTCTATCCGCCACCCTTCTTGCTGATATGCCTGCCGCTGGCGTTGCTGCCTTACAACGCCGCATTGCTGGCATGGCTCGGCGCGACGGGAGTGGCGTATTTCGCTGTCATCCGGGCGTTGCTGCCGCCACGGTGGCCAGCCGCCGTTGCCGCGTTCGCGTTCCCGGCTGTTCTGTCGAACGCAGGGCACGGGCAGAACGGGGCGCTTTCTGCCGCTTTGATGGGCGCGGCCACGCTTCAACTCGATCGTCGGCCCCGGGTCGCCGGCGCGTGCCTGGGTGCGCTGTGCTTCAAGCCACAACTTGCATTGCTCGTCATACCCGCCCTGGTCGTTGCGCGGCGCTGGCGCTCCCTCGCATGGGCGGCAGCGACGGCAGGAGCGATGTGCCTGGGTTCTTTGCTGATCTTGGGCAAGGGCGCCTGGCTGTGCTTCCTGGCTGATGCGCCTCTGGCAAAGGCGACGCTGGAAGCCGGTTTGGTCGGCTTTGGGAAGATGGCCAGCCCTTTCGCCGCGATGCGCCTGCTGGGTGCGTCGCTCCCCGTCGCGTGGATCGCTCAATCCGTCGCCTCGCTCCTGGCATTGATCATGGTGTTGGGCGTATCGGGTCGTCGCCCTGGAGCAGGGATGGAAGGTGCTACGATCGCTGCCGCCGCCTGCCTTGCCACCCCCTTCCTGCTTGACTACGACCTGATGCTGCTTGCGGTGCCGCTTGCATGGGTTGCGGCAGAAGCCGAACGGGGCGGCTACCGTCCTTGGGAAAAGACAATCCTCGCCGCTGCCTTCGTGTTGCCGCTGGTGGCCCGTTTGGTGGCCATGCGAATCGGCGTGCCTTTGGCGCCACCGGTGATCATGGCGTTGCTGGTGGTGGTGGCCCGGCGTGCCTGGTTGACGTCGCCAGCATCGGCTTGTGGCTCATGACCCGGACAGTGCGCCCGTCCGGTGGGTACCTGGGTGTCTGGGTGATCTGCGTCATCTCCACCATCGCTGCGTAGGCGTTGTTGTGGATCACGGGACACCTTGGTGGAATCAGGGTCCCTGTTTGTTGCGATAGCCACCGTCCCGGTGACGCTCGGCATCCATGTCGTTTACACTTGGCTGCGCCCTGACCGATTGATCGGGTCGGTTGCCGGAAGTTTGGCGTCGGTCATTTGGTCTGGGACCATAGCTGGCGTGACGGCGCTCGCGGCGCTGCGAACCCATGACCTGCCACATCGCCGCACATGACGGCTGGATATCACGGCCTAGGTCGCGGAACTCCAGGCGACCGGCGCCAGCCAATGGCCCGCGCCCGTCCTCTCCACGTATTCGGCCGAGGGGAGGGCGAAGTGGTGGCCCGCCACCAGCATCCTCTCGCTCGCCGCCATGTCGTGGAACTTGTGCCGGGTCGCCGCTGCCTGGTCCGCGTCGTGGTCTTACGTCACGTGCCTGATCCGGGTTGCACAGGAAGAACTCCGGAACGCCGCGCCGGCCGCAGCCAGCGCCTCGTCCCGGCCGACGTTGGTCACGAAGCCCGAGCAGCGGGAAGCTGCGCTGGTCATCATGCAGGATGGTCATCTCCTAAGCGTCCAGCTTGAACCGGTAGAACCCAGGCGCCTGCTGGCTGCTGATTGGCGCCGCGGCCTGTGCCGGCGATGGCCTGACCAGCGCCACCGGCTGCCCCGCAGGTCAACAGGGTCCGGCGGCTCGGCTGGCGCATGACGGGGTTCCCTTGCTTGGCAACGGTCTTGCCGCCTGCGTCTGGCGCAACACGGCGCGCCAATGGCCCAGCTGTCACAGAAGTTAGCAGCGCCCGGTAAAACTTGCCGCGCGAAGGGCGTTGTCGGCTCGCGCTGTTTGAGGGCGTCAGCTTGCAAGGGATCTGAAAAGCTTATGACCGACCAGTTCTGGCTGTGGCTGGGATTTGCCTGCATGGCGCTCGGCTCCGCGGCGATCCTGCTCAAGGGCGGCCGCAAGACGCACCAGGAAGAGACCGCCACCATCCTTCATGGCACGGTGCCGATCATCGCCGCATGCTCGTACTTCGCTATGGCCGTAGGACAGGGCAGCATCCTGCTGCACACCAATGCCGGCGCCGGTCACGACTATGTGTTCTACTTCGCTCGCTACATCGACTGGATGTTCACCACGCCGCTGCTGCTGACGGCATTGTCCCTCACCGCCATGCACGCCAAGGTGCGCCGCCCGGGCCTGCTGCTGGGCGTCATCGTCGCCGACGTGCTGATGATCGTCACCGCCCTGTTCTTCGGCCTCAGCGGCGAGGCCTGGATCAAGTGGACCTGGTTCCTGATCTCCTGCGGCGCGTTCCTCGCGGTCTACTACGTGATCTGGGTCGGCCTGCGCGAGGAGTCCGAGAAGCAGGAGGCCGACGTGGCCGCGACCTACAAGCGCAACGCGTCCATCCTGTCGGTGCTCTGGTTCATCTATCCGATCGTGCTGCTGTTCGACCCCGAGGGGCTGGGAGTGCTCGGCTCCACGGCGACGGTGGCCATCATCGCCGTCATCGACGTGGCATCCAAGGTCGCCTACGGCTATTTTACGACCCTGGAGCATGGCGCCACGGCCGACCGCGAGGCCGGTGCCGGCAAGCTGTTTACCACCAACGTGAGCGTTCCGGCCGAGTAGGCGCAAACTTCCCCAAGGTTCTGCTTCGAGACACCTCCCTCGTATCGGCTCGATGCAGGCGGCGGCGGTCCGTTCCCCGCCCGGCGGCGGGGTTGACGTTGCTGCTGGGCGTGATGCTGTGGCCTTGCTATACCGGGCTGCTCGACCAGGTATCGCGGCTGCGGGACTGAGGCCGCTCCATTCCCATTCCGGCCTGCACCCCCTACATCGAACGCCATGCCGCACCCCGAGACTTGGCTCAAGGTCCTGCCCGATGGCCTGTATTGCGAGCCG
>CAXSFF010000072.1:0-8716 GCA_964236035.1 uncultured Acetobacteraceae bacterium | reverse complement strand
TGGGCGTGGCCACCCCTCCTCCCGGCCTCCTCCCGCAAGGGGAGGAGGAGCAGTGTATCGATCAACGTTTGATACCGCTGGTATGAGTTGATCGCCGACAAGTCGCGCCGCCTGCTGGTTCCCGCGGTTGTCGCGGCGCTCATGTTCGGGACCTTGATCGGGCTGGGCGCGTGGCAGTTGCAGCGCCGGACCTGGAAGACCGCCATGCTGGACCAGATCGACCGGGCGGAGGCGGCCCCGGCCATCCCGCTTCCCGCCGACCCGCCGCAGTTCGCCAAGGTGCGGGTGAGCGGGCACTTCGAGCCGGGACTGGAAGCGCGCTACGGCGCCGACGTGCGCGACCTGCCGGGCGGTCCCGTGTTCGGCACCCAGGTGATCACCCCGCTGGACCGCCCCGGCGCCGACCCCGTGCTGGTCGACCGCGGCTGGGCGCCGCTCGGCCAAACGCTACCGCCGGGTGCGGACAGCGTGGACGGCTACATCCGCACGCCGGACGCTCCCGGCCTGTTCAGCGCTCATGACGACCCGGCCAAGCGGCAGTTCTACACGCTCGACCCGCAGAAGATCGGCGCAGCGCTCGGCCTGGCGCGTGTGGCCCCTTTCACCCTGGTGGCGCTCGGCGCCGTGGTCCCTGGCGTGTTCCCGCAGCCGGCGACCGAGCTGCCGCGTCCGCCCAACGACCACCTGAACTACGCCTTGACCTGGTTCGGCCTGGCGCTGTCCTTGGTCGTCGTGTTCGCCGTCTATACAAGGAAGGCCCTCCGCCCGTGAACGCAGCCGCCGACGCCGCCTACGCCCGCCTGACCGGCCGCTTCAGCCGCATCGCCACCATCGGCGAGGCCTCCTCCATGCTGGGCTGGGACGCCGCCGCCATGATGCCGTCCGGCGGCGGCGCGGCGCGGGGGGAACAGCTCGCGGTGCTGGCCGGGCTGGCGCACCAGCAGTTGACCGATCCCACCGTCGCCGACGACCTCGACGAGGCGGACGCTCCCGCTGAGCCTTGGCGCGACGCCAACCTGCGACTGATGCACCATGCCTATGTCCGCGCCACGGCGCTGCCCGCCGACCTGGTCGAGGCGTCGGCGCGGGCGAACTCGAACTGCGAGAAGGTCTGGCGCGAGGCCCGCCGCACCAGCGATTTCGCCTTGGTCGCGCCCTACCTGGCCGAAGTGGTCAATTTGGTCCGCCAGGGTGCCACGGCGATGGCGCCGGCGCTCGGATTGTCGCCATACGACGCGCTGATGGACGGCTTCCAACCCGGCATCACCGCGACCGACGTGAATCCCGTGTTCGCCCGCTACCAGCGTTTCATCGCCGACGCCCTGCCCCGCGCCGAGGAGCGCCAGGCCCGCGCGCCGGTCCCGCTGCCGCTGCCTGGCCCCTTCCCCGCCGACGCGCAGGAGGCGCTGTGCCGCGAGCTGTCGCAGCGCGCCGGCCTCGACTTCGCCCATGCCCGGCTCGACTGCTCCGTGCATCCGTTCTGCGGCGGCACCCCCACCGACGTGCGCATCACCACCCGCTACGACGAGGCCGACTGCGCTCAGGCGATCATGGGCGTGATGCACGAGACGGGGCACGCGCTGTACGAACGCGGCCTGCCGCCCGATCACGCCCGGCAACCGGTCGGCGAGGCCGCCGGCATGGGCGCGCACGAAAGCCAGTCGCTGATCGTGGAGATGCAGGCCTGCCGCTCCGACGCCTATCTCGGCTGGCTCGGCCCCCGGCTGCACCAGGTGTTCGGCGGCGACCCGGCGCCGTACGACCCGGCGAACCTGGCGCGGCTGTGGCGCCGGGTCGAGCGTGGGTTCATCCGGGTGGACGCCGACGAGATGACCTACCCGGCGCACGTCATCCTGCGCTTCGAGCTGGAACAGGCGCTGATCGCCGGCGACCTGGCCGTGGCTGACCTGCCCGAAGCATGGAACGGACGCATGCAGGCATCGCTCGGCATCACGCCGCCCGACGACGCCTGCGGCTGCTTGCAGGACATCCACTGGTACGACGGCGGCTTCGGCTACTTCCCGAGCTACACCCTGGGCGCGATGGCGGCGGCGCAGCTGATGGCCGCGGCCCGGCGCGCGGTGCCCGATCTCGACACGGGCCTGGCGCGGGGCGAGCACGCGCCGCTGCTGACTTGGCTGCGCAACGCCGTGCATGGCCAGGGCAGCCGCCTCGGCTTCAACGACCTGCTGCGGCGAGCGACCGGCCGCGCGCTCGACCCGGCCGATTTCGAGGCGCACCTGACCGCGCGCTACCTGGTGGCGTGACCCCGGAAGACCTGGCGGCACGGCACCCGCGGCTGTACCACGTCACCGACCCGGCGGCCGTGGACGGCATCCGGCAACACGGGCTGCTGCCGACCAGCGACCTGCTGACCCGCTTCGGCCTGACCGGCGACGCCCGCCGCGCCATCGAGTGCCAGCCGCGCACCACGGGCGTCGTGCTGACGCACCCGGTGTACGGCCAGGTGACGATCACGGACAACAGCCCGCTCAGCATGGCGGCGCTGGCTGCCTGCCTGGATGACGGGCTGTCGCCAGAGCAATGGCTGCTGCAACTGAACCGGCGCGTGTTCTTCTGGGCCGACGAGGAGGGGCTGGCACGCCTGCTCGGCGCGCGGCTGAACCGGGGGCGCGACCGCGCGGTCCTGGTGCTGGACACGCTGAGCCTGGCGCGGCGGCACGCCGAGCGGGTCGAGCTGTCGGCGATCAACTCGGGCGCCACGATCCGCCGACCGGCCCGGCGCGGGCTGGCGACGTTCACGCCGCTGGGCGTCTGCTCGTTCGACGCCTGGCGCCGGCTGCGCGGCCGCATCGACCGGGTGCGCGAGGTGACGGTGGTCGGCGGGGTCGCCGACGTGGCCCGCCACATCGTCGAGGTCCGGCATCGTCGAGCCGGCGCAGGCTGGGCGTGATGGCCAAAGCTGATCTATACGATCCGAGGGTCAGGCTGGAATAACGAGACATGGACATCGAGACGCCGACTGCCCGCGTGAACGTCGCTGCGGGGGCGGTTTCGGACCCTGGCTGTTCCCGTCCGCAGGCCGGTGCGGCATCCCGTTGGGCCTACACGGCAATCTGGGTCACGGCGGCGGCACTCAGCCTGTGGGTCCGGACCGGCTTCCCCATCGTGGCGCTCGGCGGCGCCGGCGCGGACGACGCCCTGTTCATCCGGCTCGCCCGATCCCTTGCGATGGGGCAGTGGCTTGGTCCCTACGATAACCTGACCCTCGCCAAGGGCATGTTCTACCCGCTGTTCATCGCCGCGGCCGAACTCGCGGCGGTCCCGCTGAAGGTGGCCGAGCAGGGGGTCTACCTCGCCGTCTGCCTGGGCGTCGCGCGCTATGTCAGTCGGCAAAGCGGCCAGCGCTGGCTTGGCGCCGCGCTGTTCGTGCTGCTGGCCTTCAACCCCGTGTTCTGGGACCGCCAACTCGCGCGCGTCATCCGAGAAGGCCTCTACATCAGCCTGTCGCTGGCGGTGGTCGGCCTCGCCGTCGCCGTCTGCTTGGCCCCGGGCCATGGCCGCCGTGCCTGGCTCGCCGTGGCGCTGGGCCTGGTGGCCGGTGGTTTCTGGCTGACCCGCGAGGAGGGTGTCTGGCTCTTGCCCGCCCTCGCAACCGTCCTGCTGGTGGCTTTGGCGGCTGTGGCCAGGGAACGGAACCAGGGCACCGTGCGCCGTCAACGCCTGGTTGGCCTTGGAGCATCCCTGGCCATCGCTGTCGCCGTCTTCGCCGCTGCCAACGGTGCGGTCGCCCTGCTGAACGGCCGCTTCTACGGCAACGCCGTGACCACGGAGTTCAAGTCGCGCAGCTTCGAGCGCGCATACGGGGCGCTGGCCGGCATCCAGCAGGACCGTTGGCGCCGCTATGTCGTGTTCCCACGCGACGCCCGCGAGCGCGTCTATGCCGTCAGCCCGGCGGCGCGCGAGCTGAGCCCCTTCTTCGAGGGCCTGGGTGGCGAATCTTGGCGTCGGATCGGCTGCGAGCAGTCCTGGATCGCCGGTGAAGCGTGCCCCGAGATCCTCGCCGGCTGGTTCATGTGGGCGTTGCGCGACGCCGCCGCCGCCGCCGGGCACGCGGCGTCGGCGCGCGACGCACGCCGCTTCTACCAGCGCCTGGCGGACGAGATCGACGCCGCCTGCGATGCCGGCTCGCTCGCCTGCACGGCGTCGCACCGCGCCACGCTGGCGCCGCCGTTCCGCTGGCGCTACCTGGGGGATGCCTGGAAACGGTCGGGAACGCTGTTCAGGATCGTCGCGACCATGGGCGGCGGCAACCTGGAGACGCCGCCCAGCGAAGGCAGGCAACCCGAATTGGCGGCGTTCGCCGACCTGGGCGGCCCGATCGCGCCTGTCGCCGGGTCGATGGAGCAGCGCCTGACCGGCTGGGTCGCGGCTACGGGGGGCATCCCCAGCCTTGCGGTTCAGGCTGGCCCGGGCGTGGTGGCGACCGTGCAGGACGTTCGCAGCGGCCGCGACATCGAGGATGGCTTCCCCGGCCTGAAGGCGATGCGGTTCGAGCTGGTGTCGAACTGCCGACCCGGCGCCTGCGACCTGATCGTGGCAGCCCCGGGCGCCGCGACGGTGACGCTGCCCTGGACGCAGTTGGCGCCCGGCTTGGTGATCGGGACGCCCACCGAGAGGATGTACCTGGAAACCGTGTCGAGCTTCGACTTGGCTGCGACGGCGGCCGTGCGGCAGCGGATGCAGCGCTGGTGCGCCGCGATGATCTATCCGCTGTATGGCTACGGCATGCCGGTGCTGTCCGCGCTGGGATCGGCCGGGCTGGCCGTTGCCGTGTTGCGAAGGGGGTTGCCGCTGCCGCTGTTTGCACTGGCGGCAGCCAGCGTCGTGGCCGTCGCGTGCCGCATCGCGCTGTTGGCCTACCTGGATGTGACCTCGATCCCCTCGGCGAATTCACTGTATGCCGCCCCTGCCTCGCCTTTCATGATCCTGCTCGCAGTGCTGGGGGTCTACGCCGGGTTCCGCGCTCTTCGAACCTGTAACAAGGTCGATGCCGGAATGGAAAAACCGTTGCGATAGACTGCAATATTCGTTGCAAGGCCGCGTCGGAGAGGCGGCGAGACCGCAGCTCCAGCCTTCTTAGATATCCCGTCGCATAATCCGCTTGATCACCGGCCCGAGCATTTCTGCAAGGAACTTGTGCCCTCCGGCTGAGAGATGGACGGACCACTCCGACCATAACAGACGGCGATCCGCGGTGGGCACCTTCAGGAAGTCCGCCATTGGATCATACAGGTGACAACCCGTGGCCTGCGCCAACTCGCGGAATCTCGCCCGATAGCGTGTAGGATCACGCGACGACGCGAAGAAAACATAGTGCGGGATTGGAACAATCAAGACCGGTACAGGGCTTGCGCGAATCCAGGTCTCCAGGATCGTGCGAAGGAGCACCCAGCCGGGACTGTCTCGGGTGTCGTATTCGGGCAGCGGCCGAAAGCCCGAGAAGCGCAGCGCCGCGGCTCGCAACAACCGCCGCAAAGGCGCAAGCACTTTTGGCAACCGCGGAGCCAGGCGATTCTTGCCGGTGAGATGGGAGAACAGGTTCGCAGCGGCATGAAAGTAAACGTGTGGCTTATACTCAGCCGGAAGCGTTTGCTCCGACCATGTCTGCTTGGGAACAGGGACATTCCGGAGCGTCAGGTTGCCATCAAGCAATTCAAAATAGGGTTTCGAGTAAAAGACGGGAGCGCCATTCGAGTCTCGCGACTCTATTATCCTTCGACCTACCCGGCGAACGTTCTCGACGTACACAACGAGTATAAGCAGATCATGTTCAACATCACAAGTTGACTTGTAGGCCTGGAAATGCTGGTCCGGCCCAGTGCCGCTGATTCCATAGTTGTAAACTTCCAGTCCGGAAACCTCCTGCTCCAACCTGTCGCTAAAACGTTGCGCATTTGGTATGCCGTCGCCCGCCGTCTGGGAATCACCAAACAAGACAGCCCTGAACGTTCCCGGGCGACGTTCACGAACGAACTCCCGTTCCGATCGAAAGCCGGAAGCATTCGTACGGACGAGATAGCTGCCCTTCTCTCCTGGAACGCGCATCTTGAGGTTCGGGGTATAGACAGTGCCAACGTCCGGATGGTACCTCATCAATGTTCGGGTCACGCGAAGATCTCAGGATTTTCCGAAACGTGCGGCCATGGCGGCGCGACGTTCCACGACCAACTTGTATTGTGCCGATGGCCAGTTCGAATAAAAATTGGTCTTTTCCAGCGATTGTGCCCCTCGTAGCACCTCGCTCAACCTGTTTGCCACCACGATGAAGTATGGTTTACCAGCCGAACCTGCGTATCGACTCTTGGTCGACTTCGCGACACCGGTGTTAAGAAAGATGTCGTCTGCTATCAACTCCATGTTCACGGTCTCGACGTAGTCGCTGATCCCGAAAGACCATTGCACGCGAGGCGGAAAACGATCACCCTGGTTTGAGTCTTGGTCAACTCACGCAGGTCCGATGCCTTCTGATGTATGAAGAGGCGCGGATTGCCAGACTCCCAGACAACGACATCAACCGTCCCCGCGGTCATGGCGCCACGGGCATAAGGGCAAGGCGCGAACTTGCCACCGTAGAATTCATTACGGACAGATACGAATTCGTGGATCCAGTCGATGACGTCTTGCTCGATCTCGGCATGAAGCGACATGGGCATTCCAAATCAAAACATTGCGTAGCAGAAGATGTTCACTGTTCCGTCGTTTTCATCGGCCTCATCCTGAAGCGCCAAAGCGGTTTCTCTCATCATAGGTCCCAGGACGCAGAGATCGGACTCGCCGGAGCGCTCCCATTTGCCCAAAATCCCCTCGATAAGCCCTTCAGCAGTGCCATGCCCGGGAAACTCGAAATCAGCCGCTTCCATCATGGAAATCGCTGGCCGGGAAAAATAGGAGGCGGAGTCCCTTTCAGGGCCGCGCGGGAAATACGCCGGCGCGCCGCTCGCGCGTTGAGCCAGCGCGAGTGGGACGACAATGCGGTCGAAAGCTTCGGCCGCAAGACGCTCCGACAAACTGAGTTCAGTCGAGTTCATGTTCGTTCTGCCATTGGGTGTCTTCGGTCAGCGCCGGTTGTTCGCTCTTCCACAGTAACCTGTCCTCGAGAACAAGAAGGTCAATCCCCGTTCGCATGAAACACCGGTAAGCGTCCTGAGGAGTACAGACGATCGGCTCCCCGCGGACGTTGAACGAGGTGTTTATCAACACGGGGCTACCCGTCGCTGCGTAGTAGGCCTCCAAAATACGGCGGAAATCTGTGTTTGCGTCCTTGCCGACTGTCTGCACTCGTGCGGTGTGATCGATATGGGTCACGGCTGGGATGTCGCTGCGAGCCATGTTGACCATCGCCAGCATGTCGTCGGCATCGTCGACGGGCTGCTCGGTGGGCCGCCGCCGCTCTCGCCGAACGGGTGCCACCAGCAACATGTACGGGCTTTCGCCTTCGAGTTCGAAGTAGTCTGCCGCATGTTCCGCGAGCACCGCAGGAGCGAACGGGCGAAAACTTTCCCGGAACTTGATCTTCAGGTTCATCCGGCTCTGCATGGCAGGATCGCGAGGATCGCCCAGGATGGACCGAGCGCCGAGAGCCCTGGGGCCGAACTCCATCCGCCCACTGAACAGGCCCACGACCTGGCCGCTCGCGAGGGCATCGGCGACGATGCCCGCCCGCTCGACCGGGTCGGGGATATGGTGGCTGGGCACGTCCGTGCGGTCGACGAACGCCGCTATCTCATCCGTCGAGAAGCCAGGGCCGAGACAGCTGCCCTTCAACGCGTCGTGGGGTCGGTCGCGTGGCCGCGGAACGCCGAAGACCTTGTGCGAGGCCAGCAGAGCCGCGCCAAGCGCCCCGCCAGCATCGCCTGCCGCTGGCTGAATGAAAAAGCCGTCCAGGCCGGCCTCTCGCCAGACCCGTCCATTGGCAACGCAGTTGAGGGCGACCCCGCCTGCCATGGCCAGGTTCTTGCTCCCTGTCGTCGCGACGACGTGCTTGACGAGCTTGAGGACGATCTCTTCCGCGACATGCTGGATCGAAGCAGCCAAATCCATTTCCCGACGGGTGATCCGCGCTTCGGGCTTGCGGGCCGGGCCGCCAAAAAGACCTTCGAACCGCTCATTGGTCATGAGCGACGAGTCTAGGTATCCCAAGACGCTGGTATCCAAGCGAAACGATCCGTCCTCAAGTATATCGACGAGTTCGTCGCGGATGAGCTTGGCGTATCGAGGCTCCCCGTATGGGGCCAGGCCCATCAACTTGTACTCACCCGAGTTCACCTTGAAGCCGCAATGATAGGTGAACGCGCTGTACAGCAGGCCAAGCGAGTGAGGGTAGCGGATCTCGTTGAGCAGTTCGACTTCCGTGCCTCTGCCAACCCCGAGCGTGCATGTGGCCCATTCACCCACACCATCAATGGTTAGTATTCCAGCTTCTTCGAATGAAGAGGGAAAGTAACAACTCGCCGCGTGGGCCATGTGATGGTGTGTGCCGAGCAGGCGCGGCACCTGCCCGAGAACCGCTTCCAAATCTTGCGCGAGCCAGGCCTTGGGACCGAGCATCGCCCTGAACGCGGCGATGAACTGATCCCGCCCAGCTGGCGCGACTGTCAGCGCGCTCTTTACAACGCGATCCAACGTGTGAAGTGGGCTGTCATAGAATACGACAGCGTCCAACTCGGAAGGATCAATGAAAGCCTCGCCTAAA
>CAXSFF010000071.1:0-8728 GCA_964236035.1 uncultured Acetobacteraceae bacterium | reverse complement strand
TGGCCACCCCTCCCCTGGCCCCTCCCGCAAGGGGAGGGGGAAAGAGGCGGGCCGTTCCGATTAGGGCGCCACGGACCGAGCAGCCCCGGCGTAGCGCAACAGGAACTGCCGGGCGCGGTCGGTGCGCGGGGCGGTGAAGAAGTCATGCGGGTCGCCCTGCTCGACCACGGCGCCGCGGTCCATGAACATGACCCGGCTGGCGGCGTCGCGAGCGAACGCCATCTCGTGCGTCACCACCACCATGGTCATGCCGTCGCGCGCCAGGCCCTGCATCACCGCCAGCACCTCGCCGACCAGTTCGGGGTCGAGCGCGCTGGTCGGCTCGTCGAACAGCAGCAGGTCGGGGCGCATCATCAGCGCGCGGGCGATGCCGACCCGCTGCTTCTGGCCGCCGGACAGCCGCGCCGGGTAACTGTGGCACTTCTCCGCCAGGCCGACGCGGGCGAGCATGGCCATCGCTTCCGGCAGCACCTCGGCGCGGGGTCGGCGCTGGACGTGCAGTGGCGCCTCCGTGATGTTCTGCAGCACCGTGCGATGCGGCCACAGCGCGAAATGCTGGAACACCATGCCGATCCGCGCGCGCAGCCGGGCCAGCTCGGCGTCGCGCATCGGCACGTTGCCGCCGGGGCGCACGCCGACCGGCTCGCCGCCAAGATGGATGCTGCCGCCGTCCGGCCGCTCCAGCCAGTTGATGCAGCGCAGCAGGGTGGACTTGCCGGAACCGGACGGACCGAGCAGGCACACCGTCTCGCCGCGGGCCACGTCCAGGTCGATGCCGTCCAGCACTAGGTTGGCGCCGAACGACTTGCGCAGGCCCCGGACCTGGAGGACCGGCTGAACACCCGTCATTGCGAGCCGCCGCTTGCAAGTCTTGTCATTGCGAGCCGCCGCTTGGCGGCGGGGCAACCCAGGGCCGCGTGACGAAGGCCTGCCGCGCGACCCTGGATTGCCGCGTCGCAAGCGCTCCTCGCAATGACGGCGTGGGGTTCAGGCGACCGCCGCCTGCTTCACTTCGCCGTCGCGGTACTGCCCCCAGGCGGCGTGGACGGCGGCCATCGCGACGGGGTCGAGGTCGTGCGACGGCAGCGGGTCTGCATCCCAGTGGCCATGGCGGTCGACGCCGCGCACCAGGGTGGCCGTGCGCCGCCCGAGCGTGGACCGTACCCGGGTCGGGATGAAGAAGAACGCGAAACCAACCCGGCGCGCCGCCGTGCGGTTGGTCTTGGACCCATGCGCGGTGCGCTCGTGGTGCAACGAGAACTGCCCCGGCAGCAGCTCCATCGTCACGGCGGCGCTCTCGTCGGCGATGGCCAGCGACTGGCCGCGCGCCAGCATGTTGTCGGCGGCGAAGGTCTCCTCGTGCTGCATGTCGCGGCCGACATGGCTGCCGGGCAGCACCTGCAGCGCGCCGTTGTCGCGGTTGCTCGCCGTGAGCGCCACCCAGGCGGTGACCTCCTCATGCGGGTCGAGGCCGAAATAGGCGCTGTCCTGGTGCCAGGAGACGTAGCTGCGGTCATTGCCGGGCTTGGCGAACACGGAGGCGCCGAACAGCAGGATGTCGGGCCCGATCAGGTCCTCCACGGCGTCCAGGATGGCGGGGTTGCGGCCCAGCTCGACCAGCCATGGGAAGGCCAGGTGGCCCTTGATCTTCAAGGTGCGGTTCACGTCCTGGCCGACCGCCGCCTCGTAGGCCTCGATCCGCCGCACGCGGTCGGCGGCGGTGGCGGCGTCGATGGCGGTGAACGGGGCGAGCCAGCCCTGCTCGCGGAACTGGCTCACCTGCGCCTCGGTCAACGATTTCGACATCGGTTCATCCTCCCATCAGCGCCAGGCCAGTGCCCGGCCGCCCGCGCGCCGCACGGCGGCCTCCACGCCGAGGCACAGCAGCCAGTAGCCTAGCGCCGCGCAGACGAAGCTGGCGAGCGGCACGTAGTAGGTCGCCTGGATCTCGTTGGCGGCGAAGGTCAGCTCCTGCACCGTGATGATCAGCAGGAAGGCGCTGTCCTTGATGATCTGCACCGCCTGGTTGCCCATCGCCGGCATCGCGTTCGCTAACAGCGGCGGCAGCACGACCCGGCGCACCAGCCCCGCGCCATGGAACCCCATCGCGCGCCCGGCCTCGATCCCGTCTTGCGGCAGCGAACCGTAGGCGCCGCGCATCAGCTCGGCGAAATAAGCGGCGTGGTACAGCGTCAGCGCCCAGATGCCGGCGGATACGTTGCCGAGCGTGATCCCCCACGCGGGCAGGCCGTAGTAGACCAGATAGACGAACAACAGGAACGGCACGCAGCGCAGCCCGTCGATCAGCAGCGTCAGCACCCGCTGCATCGCGCGCGACCGCAGCGTGAGGGCGAACGCCAGCGTGCCGAGGCCGAGCGCCAGCACGGTGGCCGCCGCCGTGATCACCAGCGTGGTGAGCAGCCCGGACAGCATGGCGTCGCGCTGCGCCCACACGATGGCCAGCCCGCTCATCCCGCGGCGAGCCGGGCGCGGCGCTCCAGCGTCCGCTGCAGCAGCACGAAGCAGGCGATGATGGCGACGTACAGCGCCAGCGCCAGCAGCAGCGGCGGGATTGGCTCGTAGGTGGCGGCGCCGATGCGCACGGCGGCGCGGGTCGCCTCCACCAGGCCGATGACGGCGACGGCGGGGCTGGCCTTGATCAGCAGCGTGACCTCGTTGACCAAGCCGGGCAGGGCGATGCGGAACACCTGCGGCAGGATGATCCGGCGCATCCGCAGCGTCCGCCCCATGCCGACGGACAGGGCGGCGTCAAGCTGGTCGCGGTCGAGGGCGAGCAACGCGCCGCGCAGCACCTCGCAGGTGAACGCCATGGTGCCGAGGGCCAGGGTCGCTACCGCCGCCTCGAACCGGGTCAGCGACAGGCCGAAATCGGTGAGGGCGAAATACACCAGCAGCACCAGGGTGACGGCCGGGATGGCGCGCAACAGGCTGACCAGCACGGCGGCGGCGGAGTCGAGCACCGGCACCCGGCTCCAGCGCACCAGCGCCAGGCACAATCCAAGCGGCAGGCCGACCGCCAGCGAGGCGAGCGATACCAGGATGGTGACGCCGGCGCCTTGGAGGACGGTCCATGCCTCCAGCCAGCTCATGCGGGAATGGTCATACCAACCACCCTGCGCGCGGCACCCCTCACCCCGACCCTCTCCCGCAAGGGGTGAGGGAGCAGCAAGCGGCCTTGCTTCTCCTCCTCCCCTTGCGGGAGGAGGCCGGGAGGAGGGGTAGCCACGCCAACCACCTCTGGGCGCCGGGTGCTCAGGACGAGGCGCTGGGCTCGACGGGGAGGTCGAAGGTGGTCTCGAACCATTTCTGCTGCAACTTGGCCATGGAGCCGTCGGCGCGCGCCTTGGCCAGGAAGTCGTTGAACACCTTCAGCAGGCCCGCGTTGCCCTTCTGCACCGCCCACGCGATGTAGGTCGGCCGCGACACCGCCTGGCCGATGGCGAACACCCCGGGGCGCTGCTTGACGACGGAGGCGATGCTGAGCTGCGTGTTGACCACCGTGTCGAGCCGCCCGGCGGCAAGGTCCTGGTACGCCTCCGGGTAGCCCTGGTACGGCACCACCTTGCCGAGCTTGCCGCCGGTCGACGCCAGCATCGCCTCCAACTGCGGCAGCAGCTTCATCATCGCGCTGCCGGCCTCGACGCCGATCGACTTGCCATCCATGTCCTTGATGCTGGCGATGCTGCCGTCGTTGGCGCGCTTCATGTAGTAGTCGACGCTTTCGGCGACGGGGCTGCAGAAATCCAGCGCCTTCATCCGCTCCTGCGTGACCAGGATGGCGGTGACGGCGGCGTCGTACTTGCCAGTGGAGACGCCGGGCAGGATGCCGGTCCACGGGATGATGTCCTGCTTCACCTTGAACGGCAGCGTGGCTTCCATGAGTTCGAGCAGCTCGATGTCGTAGCCGGTCGGCTTGCCATCCTTGGTGAACTCGAACGGCTGGTAGTCGTCCTCCGTCGCCACGGTCATCACGCCGCGCGCCTTGCTCTCGTCCGCGGTGGCGGCGGCGGCGCGCCCGACCAGGCCGAACGCGGCGGCGGCCCCGGCGGAGCGCAGGAGCAGGCGGCGGTCGAGGGCGAAACCGTTGCGGTCGGACATTCGGGAAATCCTGTTCGTGGGCGGGAACGATGAACTCGTTACGCAAATCTCATACCAAGGCCGTCGGCGTCACCGGCCCCCGGCCCTGAACAGGCCCGCCAGCCATCGCCGCGCCACCCGCAGCAGCAGCCCGGCCGCCGACAGCGGGGCCGCGGCGGGGGCAGCCTCGCCCCGCAGCCTCGCCGCCAACGCCCGGCCGAATGCCGCGGCGATCTCGCCGGCCACCAGGTCGACCACGCGGCCCTTGGCCAGATGCGACAGGGCGCCGCGCAGGCTGTACGTCACGTCGATGGTCAGCACGCTGCCGGCGGCGTCGGCGAGCACGGCGAACGCCGCCTCGGCGGACAGGCGGGTGCCGCTGGCCTGGTCGCTGCCGCCGCCCTGCACCCGGCCGGTGTGCGCCGCCTCGTCGTAGGCGAGCGTGGCCTGGCCGCCGAAGCGGGCGGTGACTGGGCCGATGGCGACCTGCATCTGGCCGGCGACGGCGTTGCCCTCGACGGAGTGCAGCACGGCGCCGGGGATGCAGCCGGCGATCAACGCCGGGTCGTGCAGCGCCTGCCATAGTGCTGCGGGCGGCGTGTCGAAGCGCAGCCGCTGGTGCAAGCCGTCCGTGTTGGCAGGCTGGGCCGGGCCGGACGCGTCAATCACGGCAGCGCCGAACCGGGCATCGGGCACGGCTGGGCGATGCGGCGGCGGGAGGTTCAGCCGCTCGTCCAGCACGCGGCGGATGGCGCGGACGATGCCGTTGTAGCCGGTGCAGCGGCACAGGTTGCCCGTCAGCTCCAGCCGCACGCGGTCGTCGTCGGCGTCCGGCAGGCGGTGGACGATGTCGCGTGCGGTGACCAGCATCCCGGGCGTGCAGTAGCCGCATTGCAGCGCATGCTCGTCGGAGAACGCCTCCCGCAGGCGCACCATCACGGCGTCGTCGGCCAGGCCTTCCAGGGTCTGCACGGATGCGCCGTCGCACAGCGCCGGGTAGGTGATGCAGGCGCGCGCGGGCTCGCCGTCGAGCAGCACGGTGCACGCGCCGCAGACGCCATGCTCGCACCCGGTATGGGTGGCGGTCAGCAGCAATTGGTCGCGCAGGAAGTCAGCCAGGTGGGTGCGCCCGGCGATCTCCGCCACCACGGCTCGGCCGTTCACGGTCAGCGCGGTGCGCATCAGCCGCCCGCCTGTTGCAACGCGCGGCGCACGGCGACCAGGTGCAGGTGCCGCTCGACGTCCGGGAAGCCCGCCAGCGCCGCCGCCGCGCCCGCCAACCCGGCGTCGTCGCCGGTCAGCAGTAAAGGCGGGCCACCGACCGCGCCGATCGCCAGCCGCGCCGGGCCGCCGTCCAGCAGGCAGGCGGCCATCGCGTGGGCGAACTCGCCGGGTTTGCGGCACAATTTATGGTAGCCCCAGCGTGCGCCCGGCGGCGGGCGGGGGATGCGGACGGCGCGCACCAGCTCGCCCGGCGTCAGCAGCGTCATGTACGAGCCGGTGACGAACCGCTCCAGCGCGATGGCCCGCGTGGTGGTCAGCAGCACAGCGCCGAGCGCGGTCAGGGTGGTGAGCCAGTCGGCCGCCGGGTCGGCGTGGCACAGGCTGCCGCCGATGGTGCCGCGGTTGCGCACGGCGCGGTAGGCGATGCCGGATGCCACCGCCGCCAGGATGCCGCCGGCCAGATCCGGCGTGCGCCCGTCGGCGATGGCGGCGTGGGTGACGCAGGCGCCGAGCGTCACGGCGTCCGCCGCCGCCTCCGCCCCACGCAGCCCGTCCAGGCCGGCCAGCGGCACCACCTGGTCCGGCCGCGCGGCGCGCAGGTTCAGCATCGGGCCGAGCGACTGCCCGCCGGCCAATGCCCGCGCGCCGTCCGCGGCCAGCAGCGCCGCGGCGGCGAGATCGACCGGCCGCACCGGGGCGAAGTCGACCGCCTTCATGCCTGCGCCGCCAGCACCGCGGCGACCACCCGCTGCGGCGTGATCGGCAGCCGGTCGACCCGCGCGCCCAGCCCCGCCAGCGCGTCGTTCACCGCGTTGGCGATGGCGGCCGGCGGTCCGATCGCGCCGCCCTCGCCGATGCCCTTCTGGCCGAACCGGGTGTACGGCGACGGCGTCTCCATGTGCTCGATGCGCAGCGCCGGCACCTCGGTGGCGCCCGGCAGCGAATAGTCGGCCAGCGTCGCCGCACTCGGCTGCGCGTGCTCGTCGAACGCCATCTCCTCGTGCAGCGCCGTGCCGATGCCCTGCGCCACGCCGCCCGTCACCTGGCCGTCGACGATCATCGGGTTCACCAGCACGCCGCCGTCCTCGCAGACCGCATAGTCCAGGATGCGCACCGCGCCGCTCTCCGTGTCCACCGACACGACGCAGGCATGCGCCGCATAGCTGAAGGTGCCGCTGTCGCGCGCGGTCTTGTAGCCGGCCATCACCTCCAGCCCGCCGCCATCGGTGTCCGCCGGCAGGTCCTGCGGGCGGCGGTAGAAGGTGCGGGCCACTTCGGCAATGCCGATGCTGGACAGCCGGGCGCGGACCTCGCCGCCGGCCACCACCACCTCCGCGCGGTCGACCTGCAACAGGTGCGCGCCGATGGCGGCGATGCGCTCCGCCAACGCCGCGCAGGCCGCCGCCACCGCGCCGCCGGATGTCACCATGCAGCGCGAACCCCACGTCCCCGTGGAGTACGGCGTCAGCGCCGTGTCGCCATGCACCACCCGGATGCGCGCGATCGGCACGCCCAGCACCTCGTGCGCCACCTGCGCCAGCGTCGTCTCCAGCCCCTGCCCATGCGACTGGATGCCGACCCGCAGCTCCAGCCCGCCATCCGGCGACAGCCGCGCGCCCGCCTGCTCGTAACCCGGCACCATCGGGATGCCCCAGCCGGCATAGACGGAGGTGCCGTGCGCGCCCTGCTCGTTGAACACGGCCAGGCCGACGCCGATCCGCACGGGGCCCTCCTGCCCCGCCTGCCGCCGCCGCACCGCCGGCAGGTCGATCGCCGCCACCGCCCGGCGCAGCGCCTCCGGGTAGTCGCCGCTGTCGAAGTGCTTGGCGGTGATGTTGTCGAACGGCATCGCCTCGGGCGGCACCAGGTTGCGCAGGCGCACCACGTCCGGCTCCAGCCCCGCCTCCCGCGCAATCGCGTCCATCAGCGTCTCCATCGCGTAGCACACCCCGGCGCGGGCCACGCCGCGGTACGGCAGGATGGCGGGCTTGTTGGTCGCCACCGACCAGGTGGTGCAGCGGTACGCCGGGAAATCGTACGGTCCCGGCAGGATGGAGGCGATCTGCGCCGCCTCCAGACACGCCGAAAACGGGTAGGCGGAATAGGCGCCGGCATCCACCGTCGCCTCCGCGTCCAGCGCCAGCAGGCGGCCGTCACGGCCGGCATAGGCGGTCAGCTCGTAGTGGTGCTCGCGGCAGTTGGCGTTGCCGGTCAGGCTCTCGCGCCGGTCCTCGATCCAGCGCACGGGGTGGCCGAGACGGCGGGCCAGCCAGCAGGCGGCGACCTCCTCCGGCAACAATATGCCCTTGTAGCCGAAGCCGCCGCCGACGTCGGGGGCGATGACGCGGATCGCCTCCTCGGACAGGCCGAGGCAGCCGGCCAACCCCGTGCGGACGATGTGCGGCATCTGGGTGGAGCTGTGCAGCTCGAGCTGCCCCAGCCGCGCGTTCCAGCGCGCCACCAGGCCGCGGCCCTCGATCGGCGCCATGTGCTGCCGGGCGGTGCGCAGGGTGCGCCGCACCATGATCGGCGCGCCGTCGCGGGCCTCGCGCGCGCCGATGTCGACCTTGGTTTCCAGGAACACGTTGTCGCCCCACTGCGCATGCAGCAGCGGCGCATCGGGCGCGCGCCCGGCGAGCATGTTGGCGACGGCGGGCAGCTCCTCGTAATCGACCTCCACCAACTCGGCGAGGTCCTCCGCCTCCGCCCGGGTGGGCGCGACGCAGACGGCGACCGCCTCGCCGACATGGCGCACCACGCTGGACGCCAGCACGGGCTGCGAGGACGGCTTGAACCCGGGCAGGCCGGAGATCGCGGTGATCGGGCCGACGCCCGCCAGGTCGGCGGCCACGAACACGGCGCCCTCGCGGCCCGGCGGCTTGCGGATGGCGCGGATGCGGGCGTGGCCGAGCGGGCTGCGCAGGAAATGCAGGTCGTGCACCCCGGCTGGCCGGATGTCGGCCACGAACTCGCCCTGGCCACGCAAATAGCGGTCATCCTCGGTGCGGCGGACCGAATGGCCGACGCCCTCGCCGGTGGCGGTGCCCATCAGGTCAGCCAAGCTTGATCACCCCGGCGGCGATGTCGGGGCGGCGCGGCACGATCTTGCTGTCGGCGTACCAGTCGGCGATGCGGGCGATCTGCGTCACGTCGGCATCGGTGACGCCGCCTGTCGGCACGGCGTTGTTGGCGCCGATCTCGGGGCCGAAGCTGGCCGGGATCGCCATGGCCTGCGCCCAGATCGCCCCCGCCTCCGCCTTGTTGGCGAGCGCCCAGGCGTTGTCCGCCAGCGCCGTCTCGTACAAGGCTTGCAGCAACGGCCGCTGGCGCTCGGCGAAGTCGCGGCTGACCATCAGCGTCCCCGCGTTGTCCGAGCCGATGGCGGCGCCGTCGGCCAGGGTGCGGG
>CAXSFF010000070.1:0-8728 GCA_964236035.1 uncultured Acetobacteraceae bacterium | reverse complement strand
GCCATTCCCGGGCCGCCCCGTCGTGCCCCGCCCCGTCGTGCCCCGCCGCGGCGTGCCCCGCCGCGTCGTGCCAGTCGGCCAGCGCCTGCGGCAGGTCGAGGAAGCGCCGCAGCCCGCCGGGCCCGCGCTCCACCACCTGGTGCAGGTAGACGCCGTCGTCGAAGCGGCGCAGCAGCGACGCCGCGGCGGCGTCCATGCGCGGCACCGCCAGCGCCGAGGACAGTTGCAGCTTCGTGACCGCAATGCCGGCACCGGCCAGCATCGCCAGGCTGTCCGCCGGCGTCTCGAACGCCACGGCGGTGTGGCACACGTCGAGGCACAGGCCGAGATGGCGGCGCAGCAGCGCCTCCGCCGCCGTCGCGCCGCGTCCGGACAGCGCGGCGAAGCGGCGGCAGGCGTCGGTCCCGAACAGATGCTGCTCGAAGAACTCCACCGCGTCGGCGGTGCCTTGCAGCAGGCACATCGGCTCCGGCTCCAGCGCCAGCACGATGCGCCGCCCGGTACGGTCCTCGAGCGCCGCCAGTCGGCCCACATGGCGCAGCAGCGCCGAGGCGATCGCCTCGCGGGCACCGGGAGCGGCGGCGGCGGCGGCGAACGCTCCCGGCACCGTGCTGACGCTGCCCGCCAGGCCGGGCTCGTCGGGCAGCAGCGCCGCCAGCAGCGCCGCGAGCCGGTCGGTGTAGTCGAGCCGTTCCGCGGTGCGCCAGTCCGGCTCGTACACCCGCTGCTTCACCCGCTCGCCGTGGAACGGGCCGTAGGGGAAGCCGTTGATCGTGAACACGTAGAGGCGCTCGCGCGCCAGGAAGTCGCGCAGCGCCTCGAAGGCCGCAGGCTCGCCCAGCGTCTCCGCGGCGATGGCGGAGAGCCGCAGGCCCACGCCCATCGCGGCGTCGGGCGAAACCTCGCGGCGGATCGGCGGCAGATGGCGTTGCAGGGCGGCGAAGATGTCCACCCAGGTCTCTCCGGGGTGAACGTTGGTGCAGTACGTCAGGTGCGCCGGCCCGGAAGGAAGCGTCAGCCTCATGCGCGACGCAGACGCTTTGCGCGAGCAGCCCCGGCAGCAGCGGCAAACGCGCTGCGGCGGAGTGCAGCCGCGAAAGACACGACGCCACAGTGTCGAGGCATGGACACTCCTTGAGAATGGCACGGCGGCCGATCCGGCGCACAGACGCGCGACCGGCCGGGTGGTCACGCCGGCTGGCGCGCGGCGGAGGACGGCACGCGAGGCACCGCTCCCCGCCGGAACCGCCGCGCCGTCGGCGCGGCGGCGTCACCCTGCGGCTAGCCTGCGAACAGCGAGCCGATGGTACTGGCGTCCAGGCCGCCGGCGCCGCTGGACACCGCGCTGAACAGCGAGCCCAGCGAGCTGACGTTGAGCGTGCCGCCGGCCGAGGCGCCGCCGATCAGCGAGCCGATCGAGCTGATGTCGATCGGCCCGCCCGCCGACAGGCTGCCGAACAGCGAGACGATCGAGTTGAGGTCCACGCCGCCGGTTCCGCCCGAGGTAGGACTGCCAAACATCGCGCCCAGCGAGCCGAGGCTCGCTCCGCCGGCGCCGCCGGACTCCAGCCCCGCGAACAGGGAGCCGATCGAGCCGGCCGCTCCGGTCGTCGAGGGGGGCTGGCCGCCGGCCGAGAGACTGGCCGCAAGCGTGCCGAGCAGGCTGGGGTCGAACGGCGCCATCGCGCCCGCGGCACCCGCGGCGATGGTGTCGCCCGACACTCCGCTGCCGCTCAGCGCGCCGGCGAGAGACTCCGCCGACACGCCGAGGCCGAGCAGCGGCGCGAACGGGCTCTGTGCCAGAAGGGAGGCCAGGTCGCCGCCGCCGGCCGCCCCCGCGACGCTGGCCGCCGCAACCGGAACGCTTGCGGCGCCGCCGGCGGCACCCGCCGTGCTGTCCATGGCCGCTGGCGCCGTGCCGCCGCCGAGCGAGGCCACGATCGAGTCCGCGGTGATGCCGGGCAGGGTCAGCAACGGCGCGAACGGGCTCTGCCCGATTGCCGACGCCGCACTTGAGGCCGCGCCCGCAACGCTGGCCGCCGGCATCGCCATGCCGTCGGTGCCGCCGGCATCGGCCGCGGCGCCGAACATGGTGTCCGCACCGGCATAGCTGGTGAACGGATTGGCCGCGCCGGCGCCGGGACCGGCCGGCATGGTGCTGGCCCCCGGCACCGCCATGCCGGCGGTGCCGCCGGCGTTGGTGGCGGCGCTGAAGACGCTGTTCGTGCCGGGATAGTTGGTGAACGGATTGGAGCCCAGCGCGGCGCTGCTGCCGAACGGATTGGCGCCGCTGCTCTGGGGAAGGTTGCCGAACAGCGTCGCGGGCGTCACGCCGGGCAGGTCGAGCAGTGCTCCGAACGGGCTCTGCCGCAGCAGCGCCGTGAGGTCGCCACCCGCGGCGGCGGCATCCATCCCTCCGGCGGCCGCGCCACCGATGCTGCTGGCCGGCGTCGAGGCCATGCTGGTGGTGCTGGACATGCTGGTGCTCCCGTTGGCGGGCAAGCCGCTGAAATCATAGACCGCCGCTGCTGCGGTGCCGGTGGTCGAGCCGTAGTCGGACACCACCACGAAGGTGTTGTTGCCGCCGTCGACGCTGACCGTGTTGCCGCCGTTCGCGGCACCGGCGCCGACGGCCCCGGTCATGGAGTCGAAGTTGTCGGCCACCACGAAGCTGTTGCCGCCGCCGCCGACGCTGACCGTGTTGCCGCCACCGACGCCGACGACGTTGCCGCCCGTCGTGGTGTCGTTGCTGGCAGCGCCGGTGACGATGGCGCCGCCCTGGCCGGAGGCCACGACGTTGGAGGTGCTGTCGCCCGCCGTCGTCGGCGCAGCCGCGCCGGAGGAGTCCGAGGTGGTGCCGTAATGGTAGGCCACGACGAACGTGTTGTTGCCGCCCTCGACGTGGATGGCGTTGCCGCCGTCATTGGCGCCGGCCACGCTGTCAGGCGAGGTGAAATCGTAGTTCACCACGAACTGGTTGTTGCCGCCGGTGATGTCGAGCGTGTTGCCGCCGGCGTCGCCTTGCCCGGTGTAGTTGACGACGAACTGCTTGTTGCCGCCCTCCACCGTGGTGGCAGCCGAACCCGGCGTGACGGTGATCACCTGCCCCCCGGGCGGGGTGGCGCCGACGCTGCCGCCGATCGCGCTGTAGTCTCCCGCAAAGCCGCTTGCCGGCGAGTTCTGGTCCTGGGTCGGCATGGCATATCCTCCGGTGATGACACGTCTGTCCGCGTCGATGTGTCGGGCCGCCCGATGTTGTCCCGGCGGTCGTCAGGTCGGCCGCGGCCGGGCAGGGTCGCCCCGCCGCGCTCAGAATGCCGCGAAGCTCAAGGCACGAGGGCCGCGGGCATGGCATGGCCGGCGGGCACGGCGTCCTCGCCGGCGTCGCGCAGGCTCGGCACGCGCTTGTAGGCCTGGCCGGAGCGCACG
Organism: uncultured Acetobacteraceae bacterium; assembly: GCA_964236035.1. Classification (GTDB taxonomy): domain Bacteria; phylum Pseudomonadota; class Alphaproteobacteria; order Acetobacterales; family Acetobacteraceae; genus CAXSFF01. The sequence continues at coordinate 5,299 of CAXSFF010000070.1, read as the reverse complement.
ATTTCGCGCCGCACCGAGCCCGCGCTCTCGAAGCGCCGCGCCAGCGTGTCCGCCTCGTCCCAGCGGATCGCGCGCTGCAGCGCCACCAGGTCCTCGACGTAGCGGCCCACCACTTCGAGCACCGCCGCCTTGTTGTGCAGGAACACGTCTCGCCACATGGTCGGATCGGCGGCGGCGATGCGGGTGAAGTCGGTGAAGCCGCCGGCGGCGTATTTCAGCACCTCGCCCTTCAGCACGCCTTCGAGGTCATTCGCGGTGTTGATGATGTTGAACGCCAGCAGGTGCGGCAGATGCGAGGTGATCGCCAGGACCTTGTCGTGGTGCCCGGCCTCCATCAATTCCACCCGGGAGCCGACCCGCTGCCACAACTCCGCCACCCGCGTCACCGCCGCCGCATCGGTCGTCGCGATCGGCGTCAGGATGCACCAGCGGTTGCTGAACAGCCCTTCCAGCGCCGCCTCCGGCCCGGATTTCTCGGTGCCCGCGACAGGGTGGCCTGGCACGAAGCGCCGCATGTCGAAGTACGGCGACACCAGGTCGATGACCCTGCCCTTCACTGAGCCAACGTCGGTGACGATCGCCCCGCGGGCGAGGTGCGGCGCGATCGCACGCGCCACCGTGCCGCTGACGCCCACCGGCACGCCCATCACCACCAGATCGGCGCCCTGCACCGCCGCCGCGGCATCGGTGGTCGCATCGTCCACCAGGCCCAGCCGCAGGGCGACGTCGAGCAGACCCCGATCCGGCGCCGTGCCGACCAGCCGCTCCGCCAGGCCAAGGCGCCGCACGTCGCGCGCCAGCGAACCGTTGACCAGCCCCACGCCCACAAAGGTGATCTGGCGGAACAGGGGCTCCACCGTGCCGGGGCCGTCCAGCGCACGCGCCGGCTCCGGCCCTGCAAACGGCGTTCCCGTCATTGGGCGCTTCCATCCGCCGGCGGCGCTCGACGCGCCTCCTTGAGGTTCTGCGCCAGCAGGAACGCCACCTCCAGGCTCTGCTCGGCGTTCAGCCTGGGGTCGCACTGCGTGTGGTAGCGGTGCGACAGCGCGGCCTCGGTGATCTCCTGGGCGCCGCCGATGCACTCGGTGACGTTCTGCCCGGTCATCTCGACGTGGATGCCGCCCGCATGGGTGCCCTCCGCGCGATGGATTGCGCAGAAGCCCTCGATTTCCTCCATGATGTGGCGGAACGGCCGGGTCTTGAGCCCGGAGCCGGAGCGCACGGTGTTGCCGTGCATCGGGTCGCACGACCACACCACGTGCAGGCCCTCGCGCTTCACCGCACGGATCAGCGGCGGCAGGTGCTCGGCGTAGCAGTGGTGGCCCATGCGCGCGATCAGGGTGAGCCGTCCCGGGTCGTTGCGCGGGTTCAGCACGCCGCACAGCCGCAACAAGCCCTCGGTGGTGGTGGTCGGCCCGACCTTGAGCCCGAGCGGGTTGGCGATGCCGCGCATGTACTCGACATGCGCCCCGTCGAGGTTGCGGGTGCGGTCGCCGATCCACAGCATGTGCGCGCCGGTGTTGTAGCACTCGCCGGTGATGGAGTCGGTGCGGGTCAGCGCCTCCTCGTAGCCGAGCAGCAGGGCCTCGTGCGAGGTGTAGAGCTTGGTCTGCGCCACCAGCGGCGTGGTGAGGTCCGACATCCCGCACGCCGAGATGAAGTCCAGCGTCTCGGAGATGCGGTCGGCGATGTCGCGGTAGCGACGCCCCTGCGCCGAGCGCTTGACGAAATCCATGTTCCACTCGTGCACGCGGTTCAGCATTGCGTAGCCGCCCTCGGTGAGCGCGCGCAGGAAGTTCAGCGTCGCCGCGGACTGCGAATAGGCCGTGATCTGGCGCTCGGGGTCGGGTCGGCGTGCCTCGGCGGTGAACTCCATGGCGTTGATGATGTCGCCCCGGTAGCTCGGCAGCTCCACGCCGTCCTGCGTCTCGGTGGCCGCGGAGCGTGGCTTGGCGAACTGCCCGGCCAGGCGCGCGACCTTGACCACCGGCATCCCGGCCCCGAAGGTCAGCACCATCGTCATCTGCAGCAGCACGCGCAGCAGGTCGCGGATCAAGTCCGCATGAAAATCGACAAAGCTTTCCGCGCACTCGCCGCCCTGCACCAGGAAGCTGCGCCCCGCCGTCACCTCGCCGAGCTGGCGGCGCAGCTCGCGCGCCTCGCCGGCGAACACCAGGGGCGGCATCGCGCCCAGGCGCCGCTCCACGTCGGCCAGCCGGACCGCATCCTCGTAGACCGGCATCTGCTGCAGCGGAAACCGGCGCCACGACCCCGGCTTCCACGCCGCCGCCGAGCGGTCGCCGCCCGGCTCGTTGGTCAGTCCTGCTGTGATATGGCTGTCCATGACTATGCCTCGGCGGCGAGAATTGGATGGAGATGCGCAGCACGGGACGCGGCATCGCGCCCGGTGCGGCTTGGCGAGGATACCCGGCGGCTCGTGCGGGTGACGCGGAGCCCGCTCACTCGGCCGCCTTTGCGCGGATGTGGAAGCCGCTGCCAAGCGAGGCGCTCAGCAACGCGTCCTCGGCGGCCCGCAGCAGCGCGCGCGCCTTCATGCAGGACTCCTGGTACTCCGCCTCCGGGTCGGAGTCCGCGACCACTCCGCCGCCCGCCTGCACGTACAGCCGGCCATCCTTCACCAGCCCGGTACGCAGCCCGATGCAGGTATCGAGGTTGCCGTCCGCACCGATGTAGCCGATGCCGCCGGCGTAGAAGCCGCGCCGTGTCGGCTCCAGCTCGTCGATGATCTCCATGGCGCGGATCTTCGGCGCCCCCGACACGGTGCCGGCCGGGAAACCGGAGCACAGCGCGTCGAGCACGTCGGCACGCTCCGGATCGAACTCGCCTTCCACGTTGGAGACGACGTGCATGACGTGCGAGTAGCGCTCCACCACCATCTTCTCCGTCACCCGCACGGTGCCGACCCTGGCCACGCGCCCCACGTCGTTGCGTCCGAGATCGAGCAGCATCAGGTGCTCCGACATCTCCTTCGGGTCGGCCATCAGCTCGCGCTCCAGCGCCGCGTCCTCCTCCACGGTGGCGCCGCGGCGGCGGGTTCCGGCGATCGGCCTGACGGTGACGGTGCCATTGCGCAGCCGCACCAGGATCTCGGGCGACGAACCCACCAGGGCGAAGTCACCGAGATTGAGGTAGAACGAGAACGGCGACGGGTTGAGCCGGCGCAGCGAGCGGTAGAGCGCGAACGCCGGCAGCGCGAACGGCACGGTGAAGCGCTGCGACGGCACCACCTGGAAGGCGTCGCCGGCGCGGATGTACTGCTTCGCCCGCTCCACCATGGCGTGGTACTGCTCGCGGGTGCAGTTCGACGTCGGCTCTTCCATCTCCTGCGGCGTGGACGAGGGCGCCGGAGGGCGGATCGCCTGCTCAAGGCCGCGCGCCAGCTCGGACAGCCGGTCGCCGGCGCGCTCGTAGGCCGCCTCGGCGGACAGGCCCGGCTCGACATACACCGGCGTCACCGCCGTCATCTCGTCGAGCACGTTGTCGAACACCACGATGACCGTGGGGCGGATCAACACGGCGTCGGGCAGGCCCAGCTCGTCGGGGTTGTTGTCGGGCAGGCGCTCGATCAACCGCACGAAATCATAGGAGAAGAAGCCGATCAGGCTGGCGCTGCCGGGGGGCAGAATCGCGGGCAGCGCGATCCGGGACTCCGCGATCAGCGCGCGCAGGCTGGCGAGCGAGGGCAGCGCACACGGCTCGAACCTGTCCGAACCCGAGCAGACCTTACGGTTGATCTCCGCCGCGGTGCCGCGGCAGCGCCAGATCAGGTCAGGCTTCAGGCCGATATACGAGTAGCGCGCGCGTGCAGCCCCGCCCTCGATCGACTCCAGCAGAAAGGAATGCAGCTCGCCCTCGGCAAGCTTCAGCATCGCCGACACCGGCGTTTCCACGTCGGCCACCAGCTTGCACCATACCACCTGCGCCTGCCCGGCCTCGTAGGCCGCAGCAAAGGCGTCGAGGGGCGGCGAGAGGTGCGGCCCGACACCGCGCTCCGTCGCGGTCGGCACCCACAAGGCGGCGCTCACGCCGCACGTCCCAGCAGCACCGCGGTCGCCGCCGCCACGTCGTGTTGCCGCAGCAGGCTCTCGCCCACCAGGAAGCCGCGCGCGCCCGCCCGCGTCATGCGAGCGACGTCGGCCGCCGTGGCGACGCCGCTCTCGCACACCAGCAGCCGGTCCGCCGGCACCAGCGGCGCCAGCCGCTCCGTGGTGGCAAGGTCCACCGCAAGCGTGCGCAGGTTGCGGTTGTTGATGCCCAGCAACGGCGAGCGCAGGCGCAGGGCGCGCTCCAACTCCCACTCGTCGTGCACCTCAAGCAGCACGTCGAGCCCAAGCTCCTCCGACACCATCTCCAGCTCCTGTGCCTCGCCGTCATCCAGGGCTGCGAGGATCAGCAGGACGGCGTCGGCACCGGCCGCACGCGCCTCGACGACCTGGTAGGTGTCCACCGTGAAATCCTTGCGCAGCACCGGCAGCGAACACGCGGCGCGCGCGTCGACGAGATGCGTGACCTCGCCGCGGAAATTCGGCGCGTCGGTCAGCACCGAGAGGCACGCCGCACCCCCCGCCTGGTAGGCACGCGCCAGCGCCGCCGGGTCGAAGTCGGCGCGGATCATGCCGCGGCTCGGGCTTGCCTGCTTGATCTCGGCGATCAGGCCCACCTGGCCCGCCGTCACCCGGGCGGCGAGCGCGCGGGCAAAGCCGCGTGGCCGCTCCGAGGGCAGCGCCCCCTCCAGCGCGGCCAGCGGACGGTCACGGCGGCAACGCGCCACGTGGTCACGCTTCTCGTCGCAGATGCGCTCCAGAAGGTCGCTCATGCCGCCACCACGTTGGTTGCCCGCACCAGGGCCGCGAGACGCGCCGCCGCTGCCCCGGAGCCGATCGACTCGCACGCCAGCGCCGCGCCCGCCGCGAGATCGCCCGCCCGTCCCGCCACCACCAGCGCGGCGGCGGCGTTCAGCACCACGATGTCGCGATACGGCCCCGCACGTCCGCCCAGCAGCGCCCGCAGCGCCACGGCGTTAGTGCGTGCATCGCCACCACGCAGATCGTCGAGCGTCGCGCGCGCCACGCCCGCCTGCTCCGGTTCGACGTCGAACATCGTAATGATCCCGTCACGCAGCTCCGCCACGCGCGACCGGGCCGTGGTGGTCAGCTCGTCGAGCCCGTCCAGCCCATGCACCACCCAGGCGTGGCGGCAGCCGGTGGCGCGCAACGCCTCTGCGAACGGCACCAGCCACTTGCCGGCGAACACGCCGACGAGCTGACGCCGGACGCCG
>CAXSFF010000069.1:0-8734 GCA_964236035.1 uncultured Acetobacteraceae bacterium | reverse complement strand
CGGCGCTGCTGTCGGTCGGCACCATCCTGGGCTGCATCGCGGCGCCCTGGATGGCCGAGCGGTACGGCCGCCGCCTGACGCTGGCGCTGTATTTCTGCGGCATGATGGTGACGGTGGCGCTGTCGTTCGGCTGGGCGTTCTACCTGCCGACGGGGTCGGCGCTGCCGGCCTTCGTGACGGTGCTGTTCTTCCTCGGCCTGTTCGGCGGCAACTTCGCGATCTTCAGCCTGTGGCTGCCCGAGCTGTTCGGCACCGAGGTGCGCGCCACCGCATTCGCGTTCTGCACCTCGGTCGGCCGCTTCATCGGTGCCGGAGTCAATTTCGGCCTCGCCGCCGCTGTCGCCGGCATGGGCACGCTCGGCACCCCGATCGCGCTGACCGCCGTCGCCTTTGCCCTGGGGCTGCTGATCATCCCGTTCGCTCGCGAGACCCGCGGCGAGTTGCTACCGGAGTAGTTCTGACTCCTCCCCTTGCGGGAGGAGGCTGGGAGGAGGGGTGGCCACATCAACCACCTGGCGCGTGCCCCCCTCCCGCAAGGGGAGGGCAGAAGGATGCTACGGCGCGCCGAACAATTCGCCAGGCCCAACGGTGAGCGGCAGGGTGAGGTGGGATGGCCGCTCCGCGCAATGGTGCAGCGTATCCACCCCGACCTTGTCCGGCGTGTAGGAATGCGCGAACACGGCGTCCGTCACCGGTGAGTCGGCGCAGCTCACATCCAGCCGTATCCGCGACCCGGCGGAGAACCGGTACGCCGCCGGCGTGAGCCCGATGGCAAGCTCGCACACCTCGCCCGCAACCAGCGGCTCGGTCTCGCTATGGACATGGCGCAGGCCATGCTCGCGGTCGAGCACGCGGCGGTGCGAGGCGCGCAGCCAGCCTTTGGCGACCATGGTCGATCTCGGCTGCACCCCGCGCGCCGCCTGCTCGGGCGCCAGCGGCCACTGCTCGACGAGTTTGAGGATCACGTCGGCGTCGTTGCGGCTGGAGGCGAGCCACAAGGTCAGCTCCGCCTCGCCCACCAAATCCACCGCTTCCCGCAGCGGCGGCGAGGTGAAGGTCAGGTTGCGGCAGACCGCATCAGGCCCTGTGGGCGTGAAGCAGATGTTGCCGAGCGACCATTCATGGTCCGGATAGGCATAGCTGGTCACGGACTCGCCATCCGCGGCGCCAAGGGCAAGACGCCCGTCGTTCAGCGAGCGCACCGTGCCCGACGGGCCGGACTGCAGCCGCAGCCGGATCGGCGACACGCCTTGCTGCGGCGGCCAGACGCCGGGCGCATCGACCTGGCCAGCATTGCGCACCTGGTAGCTGACCGCCGGCTGACGCTCGAACCCGGTGTCGAGTCCCTTCAGGTAATGGTCGTAGAACGGCAGCAGGCGCTGTTCGTGGAACGCCACCGACTCGAACTCCGCCTGCACCGCCGACATGTGCGGCGCCGCCGTGATGAACAGCGTCTTCGGGCCGGCCATCCGCCGGTAGCCCTCGATGTTGCCGGCGAGGTGCAGGTCCAGCTTGCACCAGGCGCCGATCGAGTAGACGGGGATGCGGCAGCCATCCAGCTTGTCGGCGAAGCTACGCTCGCGCCAGAACGCGTCCTCCAGCGGGTGCAGCGAGATCGCGCGGGGAAGGTCCAGCTCGATGTCGCGCGGCGGCGCGTCGGCGGTGAGCGGGCGCAGGTTGATCGGCCGCACGTTGTTGCACCACCATTCCGTCAGGAACTGGCAAGGGATGCCGCCATGGTAGGCCCAGCCACGATACAGGTCGAGATGGCCGTCGTACGGCGCGATGCAGGCGAGGTGCGGCGGATTCTCAGACGCCATGCACCACTGCGTAGTCGCGTAGTAGGAGTGGCCTATGCCGCCGACCTTGCCCGTGCACCAGGGCTGCGCCGCGACCCACTCGATCGCCTCGTACAGGTCGCGCCGCTCCCGCGCATCGAAGAAGGCGTAGCTACCGCCGGAACGCCCGGAGCCGCGCACGTCCAGATGGACATAGGCGTAGCCTTGCTCGACATACCAGTCGATCGGCCCCGTCTCGCGCCACAGGAAGGTGCAGGTCTCCGGGATGTCGTCGTTGTCGAACCGGTAGGCGGAGGCGGCGAACAGCACGGGGCGCGGTTCCGCGCCGGCGCCGTACACCCGCATCGCCAGCTCCACCCCGTCGCTCATCGCGACGTGCAGTATTTCGCTTGATGCGGCGATCATGCCCTGGCCTCCCTGCCGCGGACCGGCCTAGGACGCGGGTGCGAAGAAGCCGGCGCGCAGCAGGGGCTGCTCCGTCGCCGCCATGGCGTCCTTGTTGTAGAGGTCGACGACGCACTCGAAGATGGCGGGATGGCCCTTGACGCCGGGTATGCTGTATTCGGTGGGCTTGTAGTCGTCATGGTTGTCACGCCAGGCTTCGGGGCTTTCCCAGCGGGCGATGTTGATGAACGAGAAGGTGCCGTTGCCGACACCCGTGTTGCGGTGCAGGTGCGTCTCGATGAACCCAGGCTTCTTGGCGAAGTGGCGCGCCGTCGTGGTCCAGTTCTCCAGGAACTCCGCCTCTTTGTCCTGCGGCACGATGAAGGTGTTGATGAGGGTCACTGCCATGGCGATCTCCTGTGAGGTTGTGTTGCTAGACCTTGACGCCGTCGACGTAGCGGTACGGCCCAAGCTGGGTGAACAGCAGCGCCGCGACCAGGCAGACCAGCGTGAGCGACAGCATGGCAGGACCGTAGGAACCGAAGCTGCCCCGGCTCGCGCCGACGGCGTAGGTGCCGATGGCGCTGGCCAACTGGAACACCGCGAACACGACGCCATAGATCTTGCCGAAGGCGCGGCGGCCGAAATAGCGTGGTATGATGTAGCTCAGCACATCGAACTCCGCGCCCGTGATGGCGCCGAGCAACACGGCGCAGGCGACCGCCTCCGCCACCCCGGGGCCGGTGGCGTAGATCACCGCCGCGACCGCGCCGCAGAACATCAGCACGGACATGATGCGCGACGCCGGGTAGCGGTCCAGCAGCCATCCCGTGCCCAAGCGGCCGCCGATCAGGGCCGCGCCGAACGCCGCCGGGATGGCGGTCGCCACCTGCGGCGCGATGCCGGCGTCGATCAGTATCCTGACCTGGTGGATGATCAGGCTCGTGGTGAACAGGCCAAGGAAGAAGAACCCGACCACCGCGATCCAGAACGGGCGCGTGTGGCGCGCCTCGGTCAAGGTGTCGCCGTTGACGGCGATGCCCGTGACCGCCGGGGTCGGGTCGCGCATGAAGAAGAACGCCACCGGCCACGCCAGGAACGCGATCAGGCCCAGGCACAGATACGCCTCGCGCCAGCCGTAGGAGCCGATCAGGTAGGCGCTGAGCAACGGGACCAGCATGGTGCCGACCCCGATGCCGGCGTTGGTCACGCCCAGGGCCAGGCCAAGATGCCTGTCGAACCAGCCGGCGGTGGCGCGGAGGTAGGAGATCGGCCAAACCCCGATGCCGCAGATCGGAATGACGATCCAGGCCAGGTAGAAGACCGTCAGGTCGTTGGGCAGCCCGTAGAGCGCGCAGAGCGACAGCGCGAACGGGGGTATGCTCCACAGCACCACCCGGCGTCCGCCGTAGCGGTCGACCAGCACGCCCTCCAGCGGCGACAGGATCATGATCATCAACGAGATGATCGACGCGCCCAGGGCGATCCTCGGGACGCCCCAGCCGAACTCCCGGTCGAGTGGCGCGATGAAGGCGCCGAACGCCAGGATGGTGAGGCAACTAGGGCCGATCGCCAGCCCGAACGAGGACGCGAACACCGTCCGCCAGCCGAGCGCCCGGGCGCTGCGCCCCTCGAACGCCGGCGAGGCGGCCAGCGCGCCGGCGGAGGCACTTGGCGCAGTATCCAATGGACTTCTCCCGATGGCAGGCCGGCTTTGCCGCGTTGGCCCATCGCTGGGCGTGGCGCCCTCGTCCGGGGCTGGATCGCAACTGGACGAGGGCGGGTTTCAGCCGATCAATGCACCATGTCGCCGCGGTCGAACAGGTCGTCGTAATGGCTCAGGCTGAGGTTGGTGATTTCCCACCAGGTGAAGTTCAGGTCCTGCAGCCGGAACGCGCGCAGGCCGGCGCTTTCGGTCACGTCCTCGACCTTGCGGATGCCGTACTCGTCCCGGTGCAGCACCGCCGCGTCATGCGCCTGGTCCACCTCGGCGGCGGAGCCAACCGTCAGCTTGAAGTGGTTGTCCTGGTTCTGATCCTTGGACTCGCCGCCCTCGACGCACACGCACACGACGGTCCAAGGACCGCCCTTGAACATGTACTGGGCCTCCTTCACCGGGCGGTGGATGTCGAGGCCGAGGAAGCCGGTCAGGAAGCGCCGGGTGGCGACCATGTCCGAGCATTCGATGGTGCCGTGCGAGAGGGTGTCGTTCTGCACCAGCGGAACAGCGTTGATCATTGCGGTAATCCCTTCGATTTTGACGCAGGCCGCCTTCGGCTCAATCGTGATGCAGGTCGCCTTTGGCGCGCAGGACCTCGTAGGTGAGGTCCGGGGCGCGGTACTCCAGCTCCCACCAGTTGGAGTCCTTGTCGATGAAATAGCAGGCGTAGGAACCGTTGCGGAAGCGCGGCTTCTGCACGCGGGTGATGCCGTACTGCTCCTTGCTGGCGTTGAGCTTGGCATACGCCTCGTCGACGGCGGCCTCGCTGGGCGCCGCCATGCCCCAGTGGTTGAGCATCTCCTGCGGCACGGCGACCTCGGACGTCTGGCGAACTTCCAGCACCCAGTACGGCTCGCCCCGCTTGGCGCCGCCCTTGCCGAAGCCGCGGTCGCGCGCCAGCAGCAGGCCCGGCTCCGGCCGCACGCATTCGAGGCCGAACGCGTTCTCCAGCATGTGCCGGGCGCGCACGAGGTCGGTGCTGACCAGGGTGCCGCAGATCAGCGTGGTCGGGTGGACGTGGGCTTCGGCGATCGGTTTCGTCAACGCGTTCATGGTGTATCCCTCCAAATGGCTAGAGATCGAGCACGAGCGTCTCGCCGGGCATCGCCCGCGACACGCAGACCTGCAACGCCTCCTCGCGGTCGTCGTCGTCGAGGCAGTCGTCGCGGTGGTCCACCTTACCGGAGATCAGGCCGATGCGGCAGGTGCCGCAGACGCCCTCGCGGCACAGCGCCTTCACCCGCACGCCGTTGCTCTTCAGCACGTCGAGGATGGAGCGGTCGGCCGGAATCGTGAAGCTCAGGCCGGAGCGCTTCAGCATGATCTCGAACGGGCTGTCCGAACGGCGCGTCGCGACATCGACCTCGGTGCCCTTGAACAGCTCGTAATGGATGGTGCCGCTCGGCCAGTCGCGCCCCGCCTCCCGCGTGGCGCGGATCAGGCCGGCCGGGCCGCAGACATACACATGCCCCGCCATCGGCCGCGTCTTCAGCAGCGCCACCACATCCAGGCCGCGCGCCGGGTCGCCGCCGTCGTAGTAGAACTTCACCCGGTCGCCATGCTTGGCGACGATCTCGTCGGCGAAGGCGGTCGCCGACGGTTCGCGCGCGCAGTAGTGCAAGGAGTAGTCGCGTCCCAGCTCCTGCAGCCGCGACGCCATCGACAGGATCGCGGTGACGCCGATGCCGCCGGCGATCAGGATGTGGTGCTCGCCCGCCTCGCTCAGCCGGAAGTTGTTGAGCGGCTCCGAGGCGCGCAGCACGTCGCCCTCGCGCAGCACGTCGTGCATCCAGGCCGAGCCGCCGCGGCCATCCGCCTCCCGCAGCACGGCGACCACGTAGCGGCCGGTCTCGCCCTGGTCGTTCAGCAGCGAATAGGACCGCTCGTCCCCGTTGCCCAGCTCGATGTCGATGTGCGACCCGGCGGTGAACGCCGGCAGCGCGCCACCGTCGGCGGCGACCAACTCGAACTTCCGGATGCGCGGGGTCGCGTCACGGACGCGGTCCACCCTTAGATCCAACACCTTGTTTCTCCCTGTCCACGTAGCCGGTCGACAATGGCCTGTTTGGCACGCCGCAAGCTGTGGACTGCGGCCCATGCCAATCCCGACCAAATTTGAGCATGATCATCTTCGCCGGCAGCGTTGTCCCAAGCAGCGGGTTCTGTCAAGGATTGTTAGAACCTCCTTCGTCAGAAAGCTGAACCCATGCACCTCGTCAGCCTCGCTTTCGCCGGTTCCACCGCCCCGGGCGTGCTGCTCGGCGACGACGTCCTCAACCTGGCTGCCGCCGCCGCCACGCTGGCCGAGGCGCGGGCCGTGCCGCCCACCATGCTGGCCATCCTGGAGGGCGGCACGGCGATGCTGGATACCATCCGCCGGGTCATGGACGGGGTCACGGGGCCGGCCGCGGACCAGTTGCGGGAGGCTGGGGCGCTGGTGCCCCGATCGGGGGCGCCGCTCGCGGCGCCGATCGGCAACCCGGGCCTGGTGCTCGCCGCCGGGCTCAACTACCACGCCCACCTGCGGGAGATGGACAACACGCCGGTGCCGGAGAAGCCCAACAGCTTTACCAAGAACGCCGCCTCCATCGTCGGTCCGGATGCGCCGATCGTGCTGCCCCGCACAGCCCCCGCCATGGTGGACTGGGAGGGCGAGCTGGGCGTGGTGATCGGGCGGCGCTGCCGCGACGTGAGCGTGGCCGAGGCGCTGGACGCCGTGATGGGCTACACCATGATCAACGACGTGTCGGCTCGCGACTGGGTAGCGCCCGTGTTCGAGTCCACCGGCGTGTTCGGGCCGATCATGACGTGGGAGCGCAACATCCTCGGCAAGCAGTTCCCGACGTTCTGCCCCGTCGGCCCGGCGATCGCCACCAAGGACGAAATCCCGGACGTCACCGACCTGCATTTGGAGACGCGGGTGAACGGCGTGGTGATGCAGACCACCAGCACCAGCGACCTGGTGTTCAACGTGGCGCAACTGATCAGCTACTACTCCACGTTCTACGAGTTCCGCCCCGGCGACCTGATCGCCACGGGGTCGCCGCCCGGCGTCGGCTATGGCCGCGACCCGAAGATCTTCCTCAAGGCCGGCGACGTGGTCGAGGTGGCCGGCGACCACATCGGCACGCTGCGCAACCCTGTGGTCGCCGCCTAATCGACGGCATCGGACCGCTGTGCTTCTCCTCCTCCCCTTGCGGGAGGAGGCCGGGAGGAGGGGTGGCCACATCAACCACCCTGCGCATTACCACCCCTCCCCCAGCCCCTCCCACAAGGGGAGGGGAGAAGAGTTAGAAGCCGCAGTGTCGCCGAGCTATAGGGCACCGCCCGCCAGCCAGGCGGCACCCTTGCGGTAGAGTGCCTCGACCTCGGGGCCCTTCAGCCCCGGCATGTCGCGCTTCACCGTGTAGCCGATGCGGGTCTGCAGATAGGCCAGATGGCGGTAGCCGGCCGGGAACTGCTGCAACAGGTCATGGTCCAAGACGGGCGCTGTGCCCGGCGTCACCGGGTCCATGCGGTCCTTCTCGTAGATCGGCTGGCGCAGCACGATCCCCCAGCGCCCATCACGCTTTTCCAGCAGGTCGTAGAACCGCCCCGTGCACAGCACGTCGCACGCCACGCCCTCGACGTCGGCGCGCTGGGAGATGGTCATCTTGGTCTGCGCGACCGCGCGGCTGCCCGCCAGGTCGATGGAGATGCCGCCCAGGAAGTGCTGGATGCTGACGCCCTTGGCCCAACCTTCCTTGCTGATGGCGATGAACTCGTCGCCGGTGCCCTGGGTCCAGGTCGCCATCATGCGGCCGTCCGGGTGCCAGACGGTGCGGAAGCGCTCCCAGTCGCCGGAATCGCGCCAGATCACCCAGTTCTGCAGCAGCTCGGCGATCAGGCGGCGGTCGGCCACGGCCCCAAGCTCGGTGCCAATCTCGGTGCTGTCCATGCGATGTTCCCCCATCCGCGGCTGCGATGCGCCCACCATAACGACGCGCCGCACGCAGGGGAACGCCTCAGCAGCCGAGGACGTCCTTGCATTGTTATGTTATAACGTAGAACAATGTGAGGGAGGCCGACAGCCTGAGCCGAGGACCGACCGATGACCAGCCGCAAAGCCCTCCTGATGACCAGCGCCCTGGCAGCGTCCATCAGCGTCCCCGCGCTGGCAGCGGACCCTGCCACCAACGGCGGAGGAGCGCCGACGGTGCGGCTCGGCACGGGAACGGACCAGGGCGCCGGCCCGGACCTGACGCTGCCGGACGTCGACGTCGTCAGCCAAAGGCTGGACCAGGCGCGCAGCCAGCTGGAGCCCAACCTCGGCGCCACGACCTACAGCTTCGGCCGCAGCGCTATCGAGACGCTGCCGCAGGGCGGCAACGCGCCGCTGAACGCCACCTTGCTGCAGGCGCCCGGCGTGGCGCAGGACAGCTTCGGCCAGATCCACGTCCGCGGCGACCACAACGAGGTGCAGTTCCGCCTCGACGGCGTGCAACTGCCCGAGGGCCTGGCGGTGTTCGGGCAAACGCTGGAAACCAGGTTCGCCCACTCGCTTTCGTTGATCACGGGGTCGCTGCCGGCCCAGTACGGCTTCAACACGGCGGGCGTGGTGGACATCACGACCAAGTCCGGCCGCACCGACCCGGGCGGCGAGATCTCCATCTACGGCGGCGCACGCGACTACTTCCAGCCCAGCATCTCCTACGGCGGCAGCAAGGGCGCCATCGACTACTTCTACACCGGCGACTTCCTGCACGACCGCGTCGGCATCGAGAACCCGACCGGCAGCTTCAACCCGATCCACGACCTCTCGAACCAGACGCATGGGCTGGCGCACGTCTCC
>CAXSFF010000068.1:0-8867 GCA_964236035.1 uncultured Acetobacteraceae bacterium | reverse complement strand
TGCTTGACGGACGTTGTTAGTAATTCTAACACAAGGGATGACATGGGAGACGTTATGACAAGTGCGATCACTTGGTCCCAGTATGCTGACGCAGCCATCCTTCGCCTCCGCGCGGCCGGCCAGCCATGGCCCGCCATCGCCTCCGAACTCAGGGTCGGCCGCAATTCCGTGATCGAGCGGGCTCGCCGTCTCGGCCTGCCGCCGGCCATCAGGCTTGTGCCGCCGTCGCTGCCCCGCCCTGTGGCTCGGGTCGAACGGCTGGCGCTGCCTGCCGGGCACCCGATCACGTGGTCCGCGATCACCTCCGGCACTCTGCTTGACTGTGTTCCTTATCCGCTGCCGGTCTTTCTTTGATCCATCTCACCCCGTCGCATCAGCTAGGACCCACCATGGACTCCGATGGACACGCCCCACGGCTGAGCGCTGTTCCGGCACACAGCGCGCTTCCGAAACGCCTTGCCGAGAACCCGCTTGTCGAGCCGGGCATCCACAGCCCGCGTGACCAGCAGCATCCGCCGACCTCCCGCCGTGCATCCTGCCATCCGATCGATGCGGAAACGGTGGTTTGTCGGCTGGAAGAGGCTGGGCACACCTTGCTGTGCCTGCCGCGGACCGGACCTTCCACCACCCTGCGGCAGGCTCGGCACCAATATGTCGCCGAGGCTTTGGAGGCCTTCACCGCCGAATCCGACGACCGGCCGCGGCCGCCGGTCCCATCCGCCAGCCGCATCACCAGGATGGACCAGGCCTTGGCGTGGATTCCGTTGATCACCGCCGACAAGCTTGTGCTGCGCCGCATCGTCGGCTGCCGTTCGCTGGTCAGTCCGCTGACCGAACGGCACCTGTTCACCTGGCGCCGCCTTGCCCGCCTGGTCGGCGCCGACCACAAGGCCGTGCAGCGCTGGCACGCGACCGGGATCGACATCATCGTTGCGACGCTGCGCCGGGATGCCGCGCTCGCCAAGGCCTGGGACACGCTGCGCTGACCTCGCCCCAGCCGCGATCGTGCGTCTAGCCGGAGCGGCTGAACGACACCTCCGCCCGGCAGCGGGGGGTCGCATAGACACCCGTCACGCCGTTACCCTTGCGGTCGCCTTCGAACGCCAGCGGGAACGGTTTGTGGTCGGCACCCGGCAGAGTCTGTCCGGCGACGATATGGCCGGCCGCGTCGATCCTGCCGGGCAGCGAGATCACGCCGGTCTCCGGGGCAAACAGCACGACATCGCCCTGGATCGACAGGGTGCCGTGCATCACGGCGCCAGCGGGCCCCGACAGACCGCAGACGCCGGATGCTGGCTGGACCGTACCCAAGAAAAGCTCCTGGCGTGGTCCCCCACAGGCTGCCAGTCCCAAGCTTATGCCCAATAATGCACTCAGTTTTCGAGCTAACCACAAGTTCAGCTATTTCCTTGCCCAAACGACCCAGTTGGGATCATTATAACCACTACTTACCGACACTACGCTCTGCCCGCTTCGGATTTATCCATGCGCGCATGAGCAATCCAGTATTTTCGCTTTTGAAGCCAGGCTCTGACCGCTGGATTTTCAGTTAGGATTCAACCTTGCCCAAACGACCCAGTTCGGACTATAAGCCTTCCCATACTGGACCACCTCGTCACTCGGCAGCCGGCCAGGGCGCAGCAATCTCCCCCCTTGCGATCCTGCTTGAGACCATGCGCGCGAAGTATGCGGATGGCGATATGAATGGCGCCGTTGCCTTGGCCCGCATCGCAGCGCCCTACCTTCATCCTCGCATCCCCGCCGCGATACCGGCCGTAGACCCGACCGCCGAAGACCTGGCCGCGTTGTCCGATGCCGACCTGGACACCCTCCGACCTCGCGACTGAGCGCATCCTCCGCAAGAGCATACGCAGCGACCTCACCGCCTGGGCAACCCTCGCCCTCGCCCCCCGCGGGCAAAGTCCCGCCGCCCACCATCTTCGCATTATCAGCGAACTCGAAGCGCTCGCCAGCGGCCAGACCGACCGGCTGATGCTGCTGTTGCCGCCGGGTTCCGCGAAATCCACCTATGCGTCGCTGATGTTCCCGCCCTGGTGGTTCGCCCGCCATCCCGGGTCTTCGATCATCGCCACCAGCCACACCGGTTCGCTGGCCCGCCATTTCGGCCACGGCGTGCGAGGGTTGGTGGAACATCATGCGCCCCGGCTTGGATATTGTCTTGACCCTTCCAGCCATGCTGCCCACCGCTTCGGCACCTCCAACGGCTGCGAGTATTTTGCCACCGGCGTGCGTGGCCCCGTCACCGGCCGGCGAGCCGACCTCATCCTGATCGACGACCCGGTAAAGTCGCAGGCGGAGGCGGACAGTCCCGCCGCCCGCGACCACCTGTGGTCCTGGTTCCGCTCGGACCTGGTGACGCGGCTCAAGCCCGGCGGCCGCATGCTGCTGATCATGACGCGGTGGCATCCCGACGACCTCGGCGGCCGCATCCTGGACAGCGCCGACCCTTGGCGCGTGCTTCGGCTGCCCGCCATGGCCGAGGCCGGCGACCCGATCGGGCGCGCACTCGGCGAGCCGCTGTGGCCGGAGTGGGAGTCTGCCGAGGCGATCGGCCGCAAGCGCGCCATCATCGGCGAGCGGGCGTTCAGCGCGTTGTTCCAGCAGGACCCGCGGCCGCGCACCGGGCGTCTGTTCCTGCCCGCACGCATCCCGGTCCTCGACGAGGCAGCGCCGGGTGGAGCGGGCTTTGTCAAGACGGTGCGCGCCTGGGATCTTGCGGCCACGGCCGAAAGCTCCGGCCGCGACCCTGACTACACCGTGGGACTGAAGCTGGCCCGCGACGCCGCCGGGCAGTTCGTGGTGCTTGACGTGATCCGCTTGCGCGGCGGCCCGCACGAGGTGGAAAGCGCCATCGTCACCGCTGCGGCCGCCGATGGCCCTGGCGTCACCATCGGCCTGCCGCAGGACCCGGGCCAGGCCGGGCGGGCGCAGATCCGTTATCTGACGGCCAACCTGGCTGGGCACCGGGTCGTCGCCACGCCGGAGACCGGCGCGAAGGAGACGCGGGCGATGCCGGCCGCCAGCCAGGCCAACGCGGGCAACCTGGCGCTGCGGCGGGCGCCTTGGAACCGGATGCTGCTGGAGGAGCTGCAGGATTTTCCGAACGGCGCCAAGGACGACCAGGTGGACGCGCTCAGCCGCGCCTTCTCCCTGCTGGCGGATGCCGCGACGCCGACGCGCCGGTCGAGCGTGCCGCATTTCAGCCGATGAGAGGACGGCTATGACGGCGAATGACTCATGGCGGAACCAGGGCCGGCAAGAGCATGGCTGGTTTGGCTCGGGCACTGGTTCCCGCATTGTGGAGCAAGTTGGGCTTCCCGTGATGGACCCCAACCGATCGGATAGTATCAACGGGGCTTACCCTCTTGAATACCTAGTCGGGATTCTTTTTGGTGCATCGATTGTTCGGGTTGCTCTGTCAGCAGCGTTCCAAAATTTCGGACCGTCCTCACCTCCCTCGCTTAATTAAGGAAAGCAAGATAAGCATATTCTTGGCACGAACAACTACACTCCTGGGCGAAGCGTTCTCCTTGCCGATCCAACCGATCTTCTCGAACGGTTTGCGGGAAGGGCAACCAAGTTGGTTCGGTTCCTATTGGACGAGCAGGATCAAAGGAACAGTTTGACGCCGGAAACCAGATCATTGGTACTTACAAAAACCCACTTGGTCCAAGTGGTGAGACAACGCGTGGGCAGATACATTATGGTAACGACGCGACCAGCACACATTGTTCCAACACGGTCGCAAGGATGGAGTGGACCATGAGATATGGGGCATTGACGCGCAGCGAATGAAGAAGACGATCATTTGGCATATGGAAGGATACACACCGACCATCCTGCGTGCGCTCTCGTTCAGCTTTAACCACTCCCATGAGCCAAACCCCAACACCGTGGCTCTGAGAGCCCACTTTTTCAAACCGCCGACTGAAGATGATCTATGCGACATCAGTTCTATAGAAGGCCTGGTATACGGAGATTTTGAGACTGGTACCTTCGACATTATGACTGAAGTCCAGATAGCTCCGATCGGGACGAAGCTTCGCCTGCTCGAAAACACGGCCTGGATTGATCCAGCTGAGGCTTTCCACAAAGCTTAAACGCCGTATAGGCAGAGCGCGTAGCTATCGTCGTTACAGGTTTGCCGTTCTCAGTTGGGTGAAAGCCTGTCGCGCGGCCCTGGATTGCCGCGCCGCCAAGCAGCGGCTCGCAACGACATCTGCCGGGTCGTCGACTGCTATTCAACCTTCCCGTCGATCCTCCCCCTGCCCGTCAGGCGAGCAGGCGTCACGCTCGCGCCAGCACAGGATACGCATGTTCCAAACCATCTGCGACCTCATCCCCACTGACCCCGACATGCCGCTGCGCGCGCGCCGGCTGGACATCCTGCGCCGGGCGCTGGACGGCACGCTGTACGAAGTGCTGCCCTATGACTTTCACGAGGAGCGCACCTCCGCCGGCGACTATATCCCGCTGCGGCTGCGCCGGCCCAGCGTGCGCTACACCCTGGCGCGCATCGTCACGGAGGACAGCGTCGCGCTGCTGTTCAGCGAGGGGCACTTCCCCACGATCGACTCGCCCGACCGGCTGGTGCGCACCACGCTGGCCGCCATCGTGAAGGCCACCCGGCTGAACGAGGTGATGACCGATGCCGCCATCCGCGGCAGCATCGGCTCGGTCGCCATCCTTATGCGCATCTTGAGCGGGCGGCCGTTCCTCACCGTCATGGACACGGTCAACCTCACGCCGAGCTGGCGGCCCGATGCACCCGACATCCTGGCCAACGTCATCGAACGCTACAAGCTGCCGGGTGCGGCGCTGGTCGCCGCCGGGTATGACCTGGACGACCTCGATGGCGACGGCGGCGGCACTTACTGGTTCACCCGTTGCTGGGACGACCAGACCGAGACCTGGTTCCTGCCGCAACTGGTGAGCGACACCGATCCGCCGATGGTCGACCCGGCTCGCAGCGTGCGCCATGGCCTCGGCTTCGTGCCGCTGGTGTGGATCCGCAACCTTCCCGGGCGGTCATGGACCAATGACCCGGCGGATGGCGCGAGCACGTTCCGGGCCGCCATCGAGACCAGCATCGAGATCGACTACCAGCTCAGCCAGGCCGGCCGCGGGTTGAAATACAGCTCCGACCCGACGCTGCTGATCAAGGAGCCGGCGGGGATCGAGGGCGACCTCATCCGCGGCGGCGGCAACGCGCTGATCGTGTCGGAGCACGGCGACGCGAAGCTGCTGGAGATCGGCGGCACGGCGGCGGCGGCGGTCATCGAGTATGTCCGCACGCTGCGCGAGTTCGCCCTCGAAAGCGTGCACGGCAACCGTGCCGACGCTTCCCGCCTCAGCGCCGCGACGTCCGGCCGGGCCATGGAGCTGATGAACCAGGGCCTGATCTGGCTCGCCGACAACCTGCGCGTCAGCTACGGCGAAGGCGCGTTGCTGGCGCTGGCCCGCATGATCCTTCGCGCGGGCGTATTGTACCAGCTCCGGCTTGGGGAGGTCGATCTGCCGAAGCTGGACTCCGCCGTCCCGCTCAGCCTGATCTGGCCGCGCTGGTACCCCGCCACCGCGGAGGATCGCCAGCACGATGCGCATACCCTCGCCACCTTGACCGCCGCCGGCATGCTGTCGAACGAGACGGCGCTCAAGTCGCTCGCGGACACCTACGACATCGAGGATGTCCCCGCCGAGCTTGCCCGCATCCGCGCCGACCGCGGCAACCCCGCGCCACTCCCGCCCGACGACACCGCCTGAAGTGAAAGCACTTAATGACCGATCAACCATCTGATCCCGAACCCATCGACTATGTTGCCCGCACCGCCGCTCTCGAGCGGGAACTCGCGGACACCCGCAGCGCCGCGGATGCTCGCCTGCTCCGCTCCGAGCTCAAGACGGAAGCTGTGCGCGCCGGCATCCTCGACCTCGACGGCCTCAAGCTGCTGGACACCTCGACCTTGAAGCTGACGCCCGAGGGGACGCTGCCCGACGCGCCCGAGATCATGAACCGCCTTCGGCGCGAGAAGCCGTGGTTGTTCTCCAAGCCCAACACCAGCTACCCGGCGCCGCCGCCGCAATCGGAGCCGCCAAAGCAGCGCAAGGCCACCGACATGACGCACAAGGAGTGGCAGGCTGCGCGGGCGCAGCTTCTTAAACAGCGTTGATCCTTGGTTGGATTTCGTAAATGCCTGCCGCGCCGGAAGACCAGCCTGCTCCCCAACAAGGCGAAACGGCTTCATGCAAGCAAATCTGCTCCACGTCTTCACCGCCCGCGCCAACCCGCTGCGGTGGCAGGTTCCCGACGCGCTCTACCGGAAGTTCGCCCGTCACATGCTCGACAGCGGCGTCAACCTGCATGTCGTGGAATGCCAGTATGGCGACCGGCCGTTCACCTGCGAAGGCGATGGCGTCGACCATATCGGCGTCCGCGCCAAGACGATGATCTGGAACAAGGAATGCTTGTTGAACCTCGGGGTGCGCCGGGTGCCGGAGGCCCGCTACATCGCCTGGATCGATGCCGACATCCTGTTCCGCAGGCCAGACTGGGCGGCGGAAACGGTCCATGCGCTGCAGGTCTACGACGTGGTGCAGCCGTGGAGCACTGCGTACGACCTGGGGCCGAACGACGAGCACATGGCCGTGCACCAGTCGTTCGCCCGCGTCCTGCAGGATGGCGGCCCCGTCTCGCCCCGCGGCAAGAACTTCTGGCACGGGGATGGCGGCCCTTACGCATACCCGCACTCCGGCTATGCATGGGCCATGACCCGGCAGGCGTTCGACTGGCTGGGCGGGCTGTTCGACGTGGGCGGCATGGGCAGCGGCGACTACCACATGGCGCAGGCCCTGGTCGGCGAGGCCGAATGCACCCTGCCGCCTGAGACCCATCCGAACTACCGCCGCCACGTGCTGCGCTGGCAGGAGCGTGCCCTGCTGCACATCAACGGCAATGTCGGCTGCCTGCCCGGGACTATCGAGCACGGCTTCCATGGCGCCAAGCAGCGCCGCGACTATGTCGGGCGTTGGGACATGTTCCTGAACCACGCCTTCAATCCCGACGAAGACCTCAAGCTGAACAGCTTCGGCGTCTTCGAATTGAGCGGCAACAAGCCCCTGCTGCGCCGCGACTTCGACCGCTATCTCCGCTATCGTGCCGAAGACCAGAACTTCCTGGCCGAATGATCAGTTCTTGCTCATCTCGGTCTCCGACGAGTGCACCATGCCGAGATGCGACGTCAGTGCCCGCACCATCCGCTCCACCTCTGCCGCCGCGAGCACGAAACCCACGGTGCCATAGGATGGGTGCGCGAATGCCAGCATCGACCCCTCGGTCAACGCCTCTGGCCTGACCGTCCAGGCCGGCGCCACCACCGCCTGCACCGCCCGCGCATCCAGCTCCGGGTTCTGCCCGGCCAGCAGCCTGCCGCGAACGGAACCCAGGGCGTGGATCAGCTCCAGCAACTGGTCCGGCGTCAGGTCGACCGCCCCCTCTGCCCCGCTCCCGGGCAGCAGCGTCAGCACGGCCCCGGCGCCGCCCAGCGACACGTTCATTCGCGGCTTACCCATACAACCCTCCTCTAAGGACCCCCCATGGGCATCCAGAACTTCCCGCTCACCCTGCAGCCGATCATCCAGCAGGGTTTCCTCGAACGCGAGTTCGAGCACGCCCTGACCTCCCGGCTCGGCTACCGCGCGATCGCCGACCGCGAGCTGTTTGCGGTCGGCATCGGCGAGACCCTGACCAAGACCCGCGCCGGCCTGAAGCCCTCCGTCACCACGCCGCTGGCGCCCGCCACCAACACCAACCTCGACAACGGCCTGACCCCGACGACATGGGGTGTCGAGCAGTACACCATCAGCATAAATCATTACGCGTCCACCACCGATCTGAACATGGTGACGTCCCGCGTCGGGATCAGTGGGCAGTTCTTGCAGAACGCCTTCACGAATGGCGAGCAGGCGGCCCGCTCGCTCGACGAGATTGCCCGCAACGCGCTGTTCGCACCCTATTTCGGCGGCAACACCCGCGTCCGCACGGCGCTTGCCAGCTCAGGCCCAGCCGTCGCGGTCGACGATATCCGCGGCTTCCAGACGGTGTTCGTCAACGGCGTGCAGACGCCGGTCGGCAACGCCAGCTCCCTGACGGTCACGGTCGGCGCCAACGCCTACACGCTGATCGGCTCGGCTGCGGACATCACCAACGCCTCCACGGCGCCCGCCGGGGTCTCCGGCGTGCTGACCTTCAGCAGCAGCGTCAGCGTCGCCGACGGGAACGCGGGCAACTCGCTGCAGGCGGCCAATGCCAGCGTCGTGCTGAGGCCGAACAGCCGCACCAACACCGCCAGCCTGCTCGCCACCGACACGCTCAGCATGAGCAACCTGCTCGACGCCGTGGCCAAGCTGCGCATGAACGCCGTGCCGGACCTGGATGGCGTCTACAACTGCTACCTCGACCCGATCAGCGCCCGCCAGCTGTTCGCCGACCAGGACTTCCAGCGGCTGTTCACCGGCGCCACGTCGGCCAACCAAGTGTTCAAGCAGGGCATGGTCAACGAATTCCTGGGCCTGCGGTTCATCCCGACGACGGAGGCGTACGTGCAGGCGCATCCCTCGATCGCCGGGTCGGTTATCCGCCGCCCGATCATCTGCGGCAAGGGTGCCCTGATCGAGGGAGATTTCGCCGGGATGGCTGCCGATGACGTGGCGCCCAGGGACAGCATCGTCTCGCTGGTGGATGGCATCTGCATGGTGACGCGCGAGCCGATCGACCGGCTGCAGCAGATCATCGCGCAGTCCTGGTACTGGATCGGCGGGTTCTGCGCGCCGAGCGACACCACCACCAA
>CAXSFF010000067.1:0-8929 GCA_964236035.1 uncultured Acetobacteraceae bacterium | reverse complement strand
TCGTGCGGGTGATGGATGCAGGCGACGCCTTGGTGCCGGCGCTATCGCGGCTTGGCGACGCTACCGACGGCGCTTTGGTGATTCTGGAAGGGGGCGCGCTGCCGGCACGCTCGAAGCTTCGCGCCCTGGTCGAGAAGCGGCGAGGTTGGGCGGCGATTGCCTGCTATCCCGCTGGTAGTTCGGCTATCATTGGGGAAATCCAAGCGGCCGTTCAGGCAGCAGGCTGCACGATCGCTGGCGACACCGTGCAGACGCTGGCGGGATTGTTGCCAGGCGACACGGCCATGCGAGGGTCGGAAATCCAGAAGCTGATCACGTTCGCCGGGCCTGATGGTGCGATTGACGACAGGGCGATCCTGGCCTGTGGCGTCGACACCGAAGAAATATCGATGAACGCGCTGTTCGACGCGGTGCTGAGCGGGAACACGGACGCCGCGTCTTCTCTTGCTCAGCGCGCGGTCGATGATGGCACGAGCGGATCAGGCTTGATCGCAGCATTCGGGACGTATTTGCAGCGATTGCTGAAGCTTCGGCTCCTGGTCGATGCCGGCTCCAGTGCGGAGGCGGCGTGCGGGACGCTGCAGCCGCCGGTGTACCCACGGCAGGCAAGCGGGTTGATCCGGCAGGCTCGCAACTGGTCGTCGCTGCAACTCATGCAGTTGCTGGTGGATCTCAGGACTGCGGATCAGGCCTGCAAGCGTGCGGGGTCCAGGGATGCCACGATCGGCAGCCACCTGATGCTGGCGACAGCCCGGCGTGCAGCGCGCAAGGGACAGTAGCTTTGGTGTCGCAGTGGCCGGCCGTTCATGCTCCACCCAGCCGGGCGACGATGTAGTCGAGTTGATCAAGCGTCTGATAGCGGAGCTTCACCACGCCGCCAGAACCAAGGAACGAGATTTCTACCTTCAGCCCCAAGCGCTCAGTCAAGTCGGCTTCAACCGCGCTCCGATCCGGGTCTGGCAAGGTCGGCACTCGTGCAGGTCTGAGATTGGGGTTGCGTGGGCGCACATTTCCCAATTCTTCTGCCTGGCGGACGTTAAGGCCCTCTGCCACCATCTGATCGGCCGCCGCCGCCGGGTCGGCGCAGGCCAGCGCGGCGCGGGCATGGCCGGACGTCAGTGTGCCGTCTCGAACGCGTCGCGCGACGCTGTCAGGCAGGTTCAGTAGTCGCAGGATATTGGCCACGTGGCTGCGAGACTTCCCGACCGTGGTTGCCAGTTCGTCTTGTGTCATGTTGAACTCGTCGATCAGCTTGCGAAACCCCTCGGCCTCTTCCATGGCGTTGAGATCCCGGCGCTGAAGGTTTTCGACCAACGCCGCGGCGGCTGCTTCTCCATCCTTCATGGGTCGTACCAGGCAGGGGATCGTCTGCAGCCCGGCTGCCAACGCCGCTCGCCAACGCCGCTCGCCAGCGATGATCTGGTAGCGGCCAGGGGTCCAGGGATGGGGCCGTACCAGGAGTGGCTGCAAGACTCCGTTGGCTTGCACAGAAGCCGTCAACTCCGCCAATTGTGTCAAGTCGATCGCTGCGCGCGGTTGAAAAGGATTGGGCTCCAGCCGGTTCAAGGGAATCTCACCGGTGGAGGCACGACCGACATCGCCGCGAACCTCTCCCAACAAAGAGGCAAGGCCACGGCCCAAGCGTTGCGCTGGTTCTTTCATGATGCGCACCGCCTTTGCTGCAAATGCTGGGAGCGACGTAGGAACTCATCAGCCAACCGTATGTAGGCTTGTGCACCAGGCGAACGCACATCGTATACGATGACGGGCGTGCCGTGGCTGGGAGCCTCGGAGACGCGGACGTTGCGCGGAATGACTGTGTCATACACACGGCTGCCGAAGAAGCTGCGAGCATCGGCGGCGACAAGTTCGGACAGATTGTTACGGCGGTCAAACATGGTTAGCACGATGCCATCCAGATACAGCTTTTCGTTAAAGCGTTCGCGGACGCGGTCTATGGTTTGAACCAACTGGCTGAGGCCCTCCAAGGCGAAGAACTCGCATTGCAGGGGGACCAGGACGGAATTGGCGGCGACAAGCCCGTTCAGCGTCAGCAAGCCCAAGCTCGGTGGACAGTCGATCAAAATCCAGTCGAATCCTGGCAGCCGCCGAAAGGCTCTCGCCAGCTGATACTCTCGCTCGGAGAACCCGACCAGCTCGATCTCGGCGCCGGCAAGCTCACTGTCGGACGGGATGATGGACAGATTGGCGACCGTCGTCGGTTGCACGAGAGTCATCGGGTCAAGGTCATCGATGACAAGGGAATAACTTCCCGGCGAACGCGCAGAGCGGGGGATATCGATCCCGGTTGAGGCATTGCCTTGTGGGTCGAGATCGATGACCAAGGTGTTGTGCCCTTGCGACGCCAGAGCCGTGGCCAAATTGAGCACGGTGGTCGTCTTGCCGACGCCGCCTTTCTGGTTAGCGACGGCGACGATTGCCGTTGATGGGTAGGAATGTGGGATCGGAGCCATCCTGGGCTTGCCTTAGTTGGGTGATTTTCACGATTTGGCTGCGGTTGCTGGCTCCCGGCAGCAACTCGACCGTCATGTGCCAGTTTATCGCTGCCGACTCAATCTCCTCTTGGGCGCGCGGTCCTTTCAGGAACAACGCCGTCCCGGTCGGGGTCAGCAAGCGTAACGCCAATCGGAGTAGTGTCTCCAATGGTGCAAGGGCGCGGGCCGTGACGCAGTCCGCTGCCGGCGCCTTGGTGTTTTCCACCCTTTCACACCAAACCTTGCCGGCCAAGCCGAGCGTTGCCAAAGCGGTTTGCAGGAAGGCTGCTTTGCGGCGGTCTGCTTCCACCATGTCGACAGGCAGCTTTGTTGCCACCGCGATGGGGATTGCAGGAAAGCCGCCGCCGGAACCTAAATCCAGGAACCGTTTGATGCCCACAGGAAGATGTGGGACAAGCGACAGGCTATCCTCAAGGTGGCGGTGGTTCATGCCTGCCTCCCGGTCGGACGCAGACACCAAGTTGATGCGCGCGCTCCAGGTTTTCAGCAGAGCTTCAAAGGTGTCGAGATCAGCTCGTGTTTCATGTGAAACATTGATCTCGCTTATCCTGCCGTCCCTTGCCTGACAAGATGCTCGGGGGAACATTGACCCGGACCGGCATCAAAGCGACCGTCACATTGCCTCGCAGATGAAGTCCCGCTATCAACTGACTGAGTGGCCATGTGCAGCACCTAACACAGTCCGGCTGGAACTGCACCTGATTTATAGCGAGGTTGTCCTTGATGCCCCAAGCGATACGCATCCACTCCCATGGCGGCCCTGATGTGCTTTCGTGGGAAGATGTCCCAACTACGCATCCAGGGCCAGGACAAGTTCTGCTTCGCCAGACTGCCATCGGCGTCAACTACATCGATGTCTATTTCCGCACGGGACTGTATAAGCTTCCAGTCCTGCCAGCTACGCTTGGAATGGAGGCCGCCGGTGTTGTTGTGGCGCTTGGTGATGGTGTGACACAGCTACAAATCGGCGACCGGGTTGCCTACGCCGCCGGGCCGGTCGGCTCCTATGCGACGGAACGAACAATCGCCGCCGATCGTGTGGTCAAGATACCAGACGGGATCGACGACTCCACTGCAGCGGCAATGATGCTGCAAGGTCTCACTGCGCAATACCTGTTGCGCCGCACCTATCGCGTGCAACCCGGCGAGATCATTCTGGTTCACGCGGCAGCAGGCGGCGTCGGCTCCATCCTCTGCCAATGGGCCAACAAGCTCGGTTGCACCGTCATCGGAGTGGTTTCGACGGAGGCGAAAGCCGAGCAGGCTCGCGCGCAAGGGGCCGCCCATGTGATTGTCGGCACTGGACAGTTGGTAGCTGACGTCAAACGCCTCACCCGCGGCGCCATGGTCCCCCTCGTCTACGACAGCGTTGGCCATGATACTTTTGATGCCAGCATCGACTGCTTGGCACCATTTGGAATGATGGTCAGTTTTGGCAGTTCTTCGGGACCAACGCCGCTCGTCGACTTAGCCAAGTTGTCGGCGAAGGGTAGCCTCTTCATCACCAGGCCAACGCTTGCGACCTATACCGCCAAGCGAGGTGATCTCGAGCAATCAGCAGCAGAGCTGTTTTCCGCCGTCATCTCCGGAGACGTCACTATCCATGTGAATCAAACCTTTGCGCTTAA
Organism: uncultured Acetobacteraceae bacterium; assembly: GCA_964236035.1. Taxonomy (GTDB): domain Bacteria; phylum Pseudomonadota; class Alphaproteobacteria; order Acetobacterales; family Acetobacteraceae; genus CAXSFF01. The sequence goes on along the minus strand of CAXSFF010000067.1, from coordinate 4,785 downwards.
AGATGCGGCCAACGCTCACCGCGCCCTTGAGGCCCGCCAGACGACTGGGAGTACCATCCTGCTTCCGTAACCATGTCAGCTTCTGCGCGGGCCGATACGATACCTTGTAGATGCGCTGGAGCACTATCGGCAGCCGGCCTCAGAATCTCATCGAGCATAACTGGCAATTTACAAAGTCAAAGCAAACAATCTTAGCTTTAGAAGTAAGCGTCATTTCGACGGACTTACATTATTCCGTGAGTGCTTATGGCTTGTAGAGATGCAGGACCACCTGCCGCCCGCGGGAGTAGTTTAGCCCCGTCACTATGCCTGATGCATGAGGAACCACTCCAAGCCGACTGTTTTCAGCCCGGAAAGCTGCTTCGTCATGATCACCGATTACCACCGCGCTGACCTGTCCCAACGCCAACGCGCGCGCTCCGGCTGCTCCATCCGGCAGCAAATCCGTTGTTGTCCCCGCCAGAAACATCAGGCTCGGCTCATGAAACCCGACCACCCCGAGGCGTTGTCCCGATAGCCCGGCGGCAACGACCGCCCGCTCGACTGCTGGCGCGATCCAAAGTTCAGTCACATGCGGCAGTTCCCAGCCAAGCAGTGCGAGCGTCAGCAACGGCATGGCGGCCAGTGCTGCTAAAATCGTCCTGCGATCCCGCCCCTGCCAACATGCCAACGCCGCAGCCACGCACGCCGGTACGCCCAGCCAGATGGATGCGCCTACCGCGGCCGGCATCGCCAGGGCACCAGCCCCCAGCACGAACGCGGCCAGTACGAGCGCAGCCAATGTAAAAGCGCGCCACCAACGACGCGCCGGCGCCGCCAAGCCGGGTATGCTGTCAAGGCACCATCGCGCGCCCAGCAGGCACAGAGCCGGATATAGCGGCAGCGTGTAATGCGGCAACTTGGTCGGCACCAGCTCGAACACCAGCCAACACGGCACCAACCAGGCCAGCAGGAACCGGATCGCCGGCTCTCGCCGGAGCCGCCACGCCGCCGCCGCCGCCACCACGGCAAAGGAGGACGGGAACGCCAGCAACGGCAACAGCAGCAGGTGCAGGCCCGGTGGCGCTCCATGGGCATCGTCGCCGCCCGAGAGCTTGCCGGCCAGATCGCCGCCGATCGCGTCGTGGAAGAACGCCCCATGCGTCGCCACTCCAATCGCGATGAACCACGGCAACACCACCAGCAGCATCAGCGGCGCTCCCCAGCCCGGACGCAACGCCCGCAACCACGCCGCCCGCCGATCCCAGGCCACCAGCGACACCGCCGTTAACCCCGCGACCAGCGGCGTGATCGGACCCTTCAGCAGGATGCCGCCGCCCATCGCCAGCCAGAACGCCGCCGCCTGCCATCGCGAGACCAGGCCCGGCCACAGATACGCCCGTCCCAGCACGCCCATCGCCAACGTTGTCGCACCCAGCAAAGCGGCATCCGTTTTGGCCAGGTGCACCTCCACCACCACAACCACGCTGGCGGCCAGCATCCCGGCCGCCAGCAACGCCGCCCGCCGCCCAACCAGCGCCTCGCCGAAGCCGAACACGGCGCCCACGGCACCCAACCCGCCCAGCAGCGATGGCAGGCGATACGGCCAAATTGGGTTTTCCAATGCTAGCCCCGTGACATGCGCAGCAGCGGCGAACGGCACCTGTAGCCAGTAGATCCCGATTGGCTTGCGGTTACGCGCCTCCGCCCCGTTCATGATGCGCACGAAATCGCCCGTTTCCAACATCTGCTTGCTGGCTTGGGCAAAGCGGCTTTCGTCACGGTCGGTCGGCGGCAGGGTGAAGAAACCAGGCAGCCACAGCAGCAGGCAAAATGCCGCCAGCAACAGCCGCGGCCGCCTTGTATCGAGCAGGTCCATGGCACGGCGCTCTAGCATGCACCCTCGATCCACGCCATGAACCGGCCATGCCCGCCATCACCAAAACCGACCCCACCCGGGACAGCGCCTTCGACCTGCTGACCGCCGTGCTGGAACGCCATCGCTCGCTGGAAGACGCCCTCGACGGGCTGCCGCCGGTGCCGTCACGCGACCGCGCCGCCGCGCATCGCATCGCCGCCGCCGTGCTGCGCCGCAGCGGCTCACTGGATGCCGTCCTGGAGCCGTTCCTGCGACGGGACCCCCCGCCGCCAGTGCGTGCCATCCTCCGCCTCGGCGCGGCGCAGCTGCTGTTGCTCGAAACCCCCGCGCATGCCGCCGTGGCAACGTCCGTGGCCCTTGCCAGGGCGCGTGGCCTGGTGCCGTTCGCCGGCCTGGTCAATGCCGTGCTGCGCCGGGTCGCAGGCGAGGGCGTGGCCGTGCTCGACGCCCTCGATGCGCCACGGCTCGACACGCCGCCATGGCTCTGGGCAAGCTGGGGCGCCGACGCCCGCGCCATTGCCACCGCCCACCAGCACGAGGCGCCGCTCGACCTGACCATCCGCACGGCCGCGCCGGAGGATGGCGAGCGGCTGCCGACGGGTTCGGTGCGCTATCCCGTCGGCACTCGCGTCGCCGACCTGCCCGGCTACGACGATGGCGCGTTCTGGGTGCAGGATGCCGCCGCCACCCTGCCCGCGCGCCTCCTCGCGGCCAGGCTCGGCGAGCGCGTCGCCGACCTCTGCGCCGCACCCGGCGGCAAGACGGCGCAACTGGCCGCCACGGGTGCCCTGATCACCGCGGTCGAGCATAACGCCGCCCGCATCGCTCGCCTGCGCGAAAATCTTGCCCGCGTGCGCCTGCCGGCTGAGATCGTGCAGGCCGATGCGACAACCTGGCGTCCGGCAACGCCGTTCGATGCCGTGCTGCTGGATGCGCCGTGCAGCGCCACCGGCACCATCCGCCGCCATCCGGATGTGCCGCACCTGAAGCGCGCCCGCGACCTCGCTGTGTTGACGACGCAACAAGACAGGCTGATCGCCAATGCGGCAGCAATGCTGCAGCCAGGCGGCCGGCTGGTCTACGCCGTGTGCTCGCTGCAACCGGAAGAAGGCCCGCAGCGGCTGGCGACCGCCATCGCCGCCGGGTTGCGCCACGATCCGTTCACTCCGGAAGAACTGGCCGAATTGCCGGAAGCACTGACAGCCGATGGCTGCCTGCGCACGCATCCGGCGCTTTGGCCTGACCGCGGCGGCCTGGACGGGTTTTTCGCCGCACGTTTCCTGCGGCCGCAACCTTGATTTGCTGGACGCCGCCGAATCTCCGCGACGCCGTCGCTCGGCTTGAACGACGCCATCGCTTGTGCTGAAGCGATGGCGCACATTAGAACCGTTTAATTATGCCCAATCATCCTTTCATCGCGCCCAGCCTGCTCGCCGCCGATTTCGGCCGCCTCCGCGACGAGGCCGGGGCCGTGGAGGCGGCCGGCGCCGACTGGCTGCATCTCGACGTGATGGACGGGCATTTCGTCCCCAACCTCAGCTTCGGTCCCGCCGTGCTGAAAGCGTTACGGCCGCACGTCCGCCTGCCGTTCGACGTGCATCTCATGATCGCCCCCGTCGACGACTACCTGCACGCCTTCGCCGAGGCCGGCGCCGACCACATCAGCGTGCATGCCGAGGCCGGCCCGCACCTGCATCGCTCGCTGCAGCTGATCCGCAGCCTGGGCAAGCTGGCCGGCGTGGCGATCAACCCGGCCACGCCCGCAACCGCTGTCGGCGAGGTGCTGGATTTGGTCGACATCATCCTGGTAATGACCGTGAACCCTGGCTTCGGCGGCCAGTCGTTCATCCAGTCCACCTTACCCAAGATCGCCACTCTGCGCGCCATGGTCGACGCGACCGGACGCCCGACCCGCATCGTCGCCGATGGTGGCGTGACGGCGGCCAACGCCCACGGGGTTCTGGCGGCCGGCTGCGACACGTTGGTGGCCGGCACCTCCGTGTATGGCCAGGCCGACTATCGCGCTGCCATCGCCGGCCTGCGCTCCGCATTCAACCACGCGCGGAACTGATGGCCGGCTCCCGCTGGCTGCGCGAGGCCCGCCGTGCCATCGCGCGCCTGCCCCGCCTTCGCATGGCACGCGTTCCCGACAGCCCCGTGCTGCGCGTTCGCGATCCTTGGCCTGGCGACCCCGCCCGCGGCGCCCGCCTGGTCAAGGGCGAGCTTGAGGTTTGCGGCACCCTGGTGACGCTCAAGCCCGGGCATTGGGGAGATACGCCCGGGTCGCAGTCCTCCAAGGCAGCCGTGGACATGGTGCGCGCGGCGGCGCACGGCTTCACCTGGATGCGCGACCTGCGCGCGCTCGGCACCGACGCCGCCCGCGCCCGCGCCCGCGCCATGGTGTCCGACTGGATGGCGCTGCCTGGCTCCGACCCACTGCCGCAACGGCCGGACGTTGCCGGCGCGCGCCTGGCCGCCTGGCTTGGCCATTACGAGTTCTTCGCCGACTCCGCCGACGATGCTTTCCGGCAGAAGCTGATGAGCCGCCTGGTCGCCGATGCCCGTGGCCTGGCCGCCAACCTGCCGGCGGAGGCGTTGGACGCCCGTGCCTTCACCGCGCTCAAGGGCCTGATTGCCGCCGCCGCCGCCATCCCGGAACACGCGGCCTTCCTGACCCGCGCGCTGCGCTTCCTGCCGCAGGAGATCGCCCGCCAGATCCTGCCCGATGGCTGCCAGGCCGAACGCAGCCCGGCCGCCCAGCTTGCCGCGTTGCAGGATCTGATCGAAATTCGTGCGTTGTTGCAGGCCGCCCAGGCGCAACCCCCCGCCGCCCTCGGCAATGCCATCGAGCGCATGGCGCAGGCGCTGCGAGCGATGCGCTACGGCGACGGCTGCCTGGCCTTGTTCAACGGCGCCAAGGAGGACAC
>CAXSFF010000066.1:0-8946 GCA_964236035.1 uncultured Acetobacteraceae bacterium | reverse complement strand
CCGCCGCACCGAGTTGGTGCCGATCACCCCGCCCGGCGGCAGCGCGCCCCACGGGTCCGCCGGGTCGACGGGGCCGCATTTCGGGCCAAGGATCAGCGCGTCGCGGGCGTCCTCCCGCCGCAGGGTGCAGGCGAGCACGGTGTTGGGCGGCAGCGTCGTCTCCAGGTCCTTCAGGCTGTGGACGGCGAAGTCGATGCGATAGTCCAGCAGCGCCTCGTGGATTTCCTTGCTGAACAGCCCCTTGCCGCCGATCTCCGCCAGGCTGCGGTTCTGCACCTGGTCGCCGGTGGTGCGGATCACGTGCTCCTGGAACACGTCCAGCCCGCGCAGCACGGGGCAGAACCGCACCAGCTCGTCCAGGAAGGCGCGCGTCTGCACCATGGCGAGCGGCGAGCCGCGGGTGCCGACCCGCAGCGGCAGCGAGCGCTGGTGCGGCCGCACGCGAGGCGCGTTGATGAACGAAGGGGTGTTAGCGTCTGGCATCGGCGTGTCCTATTACCGCGGGCCAGCGAAGGGAAGCCCGCGACCATGCAGCCGGTATTAGGGATCGAGAGCTCGTGCGACGAGACGGCCGCCGCGATCGTGTCCGAACACGGTACAGTGCTGGCCGAAGCGGTGCTAAGCCAGGCCGAGCATGCGGCCTATGGCGGCGTGGTGCCGGAAATCGCGGCGCGCGCGCACCTGGCGCACCTGCCCGGGCTGGTGACGCGGGTGCTGGCGCAGGCGGGTCTTGGGTTCGCCGGGCTGGGCGGGGTCGCCGCGACCAGCGGGCCGGGGCTGATCGGCGGGCTGATCGTAGGCTCCGGGGTCGGCCGCGGCATCGCGATGGCGACGGGGCTGCCATACGTGGCGGTGAACCACCTGGAGGCGCATGCGCTGACGGCCCGGCTGACGCATGGGGTGGAGTTCCCCTACCTGCTGCTGCTGGTCAGCGGCGGGCATTGCCAGTGCATGGCGGTGGAGGCAGTCGGCCGCTACCGGCGCTTGGGCGGCACCATCGACGACGCGGTCGGCGAGGCGTTCGACAAGGTCGGCAAGCTGCTCGGCTTAGGCTGGCCCGGCGGCCCGGCGCTGGAGCGGCTGGCGGCGCAAGGCGACCCGGCGGCCCACGCCTTCCCCCGCCCGCTGCGGGGCCGCGCCGGCTGCGACTTCAGCTTCAGCGGCCTGAAGACGGCGGTGGCGCAGTTGGTGGCCACCTTCCCGCCCGGCCCGATCCCGGCGCAGCAGGCGGCCAACGTGGCGGCAAGCTTCCAGCATGCGGTGGCGGACGTGATGGCGGACCGCGCCGCTCACGCGCTGGCGATGATGCCGGGCGTGCGACGCATGGTGGTGGCCGGCGGGGTGGCGGCGAACGCTCTGCTGCGCGCGACCCTGGCGCAGGTGGCGGCCCGGCATGGCGCGGAACTGACCGCCCCGCCGCCGCGGCTGTGCGGCGATAATGCCGTGATGGTGGCCTGGACAGGGGTGGAGCGGCTGCGGCTCGGCCTGGCGGACCCGCTCGCCGCGGCGCCGCGGCCGCGCTGGCCGCTGGAGGAGATGCGCGGGTGAACTACCGCCACGCCTTCCACGCCGGCAACTTCGCCGACTGCATGAAGCACGCGCTGCTGGTGTGGCTGCTGCGCGCCCTCGCCCGCAAGCCGGCGCCATTCTCCGTGTTGGACACCCACGCCGGCGCCGGCCGCTACGATCTCGCCTCCGGCGAGGCCGAGCGGACGGGGGAGTGGCGCGAGGGCATCGGCCGGCTGCTCGACCACCCGCCCGCGGCGCTGGCCGACTATGTCGCTTTGGTGCGGCAGGAAGGGCTTTACCCAGGCTCCCCCGTGCTAGTCCGCGGCCTGCTGCGCGACGCCGACCGGCTGGTGTGCTGCGAGCTGCACCCGGACGAGGCGGCGACGCTGAAGCGCGAGTTCGGCCGCGATGCGCAGGTGGCGGTGCATGCCCGCGACGGGTGGGAGGCGCTGACCGCCTTGCTGCCGCCCGCGCATCGCCGGGGGCTGGTGCTGATCGACCCTCCCTACGAGCAGCCCGGCGAGCACGACCGCATGGCGGCGGCGTTCCGCACCGTGGCGGCGCGGTTCCCGACGGGGGTGGTGGCGGGATGGTATCCGATCAAGCACCGCGCCCCCGTCCGCGCGTTGCACGAAACCGTGCGGCTGGCTGGGGTGCGCGATGTCGTCGCCGCCGAAATCTGGCTGCGCGAGCCGACCGACCCCACCCGGCTGAACGGCTGCGGCCTGCTGGTGCGGCAGCCGCCTTGGTTATGGCAGCAGGAATGGCCGGGCATCCTGGAGGCTTTGCTGGTGCGGCTGGGCAACGGCGAGCCGGGCGAGGGCTTCCGGGCGGAGCGCATCGCCGATGAGTGACATCCTGGTGGTCGGCGCCGGCGCGTGGGGCACGGCGCTGGCCATCCACGCCGCCGGCGCCGGCCACCGCGTCACGCTGTGGGCGCGCGACCCGGCCCCGATTGCGGCGGCGCGCAGCAGCCCGCGCCTGCCGGGCGCCGTGTTGCCGCCGGAGGTGCGCGTCAGCGCCGAGTTGCCGGCGACCGCCGACGCCGTGCTGCTGGTGACGCCCGTGCAGCACCTGCGCGCGGCATTGGCGATGGCGTTGCCGGCGGCACCCTGGGCGCTGTGCATGAAGGGGCTGGAGATTGGCACCCACCTGCTGCCGCTGGAGCTGGTGCGCAGCGTGCATCCGGGCGCGGCGTGTGCGATCCTGACGGGGCCGAACTTCGCGCACGAGCTGGCCGCCGGGTTGCCCGCCGCCGCCGTGGTGGCCAGCGACGACCCGGCGGTGCGCCGGCGGCTGGTGGCGCTTTTGGGCACGCGCGGGTTCCGGCTGTACGGCTCGGGCGACCCCGTGGGCGCGCAGGTCGGCGGCGCGGCCAAGAACGTGATCGCCATCGCGGCCGGCATCGCGATCGGCGCCGGGCTGGGCGAGAACGCGCGCGCCGCCATCGTCACCCGCGGCCTGGCGGAGATGTCGCGGCTGGCGGTGGCGCTGGGCGGCCGGGCGGAGACGGTGGCCGGGCTGTCGGGGATGGGCGACCTGATGCTGACCTGCTCGGGCGCCGCCAGCCGCAACTACCGCTTCGGCCTGGCGCTGGGCGGCGTCGCCGACACGGGGACCGCGCTGGAGGGCCAGGCGGTGGAGGGCCGCGCCGCCGCCCCGGCGCTGCTGGCCCGCGCGCAGGCCGCCGGCGTGGAGTGCCCGGTGATCGCCGCGCTGTCGGGCGTGCTGGCGGGAGAGCACGGCGTCGGGCCGGCGATGGCGGCGCTGCTGGCGCGGCCGGAGCGGGAGGAGTGAGGGTTTCGAGCTATCCGATGTGGCGGTCCCAGCGATGGACGCTCGCCCGTTCGAACATATCGGCGATCGTGAACGGATCGCCGTCATGGAACGCGACGGCATCTTCCAGCGAGGGCGCCTCAAGCATCATGAAGCTGCCGAGGTTGGTGTCGTCATGGTCGTCGATGCAGAGCGGCCCGGCCTGCAGCAGCCGAACCCGCGCGCCCTCTTCGAGGTTCGGCTGAAAATACGCCCGGTGCGCGGCCCGCAGCGCATTGCGCTTGTCGCCAAGCCCGGGGCGGTCGAAGCAGATGCGGATGTACAGCATGACATTTCCTTTGCGTGTTCTTGTATCAAGGACGGGTAGTATTTTAGTTCGAGATTCGGATTTGATCCACCACCGTTCGCGGACCGTCTGGAACCGGCACTCCCTGGCCACCAGCCAAGCAAGCTCATCGGGCGTAGGGGCAGCACAATCGCTTTGGCACGGAGCGGGCTTACCTGTTGAAGGTTAAACCGGAACATCGAGAAGGCGCTTCAGCGCTCCTCTCGTGGCCTCCCTGGCCCGCCTCTTATAGTCATACTCTCTCTCGCCAAGTTTTGGCTCATTGCCATTATAGAATAACTGCCATATGCAGGCTAGAAGATCGTGGACAAAATAGAGTAATTTCTCCAGATCAGTCATTAATCCCTTGCTGATCAAGGCTTGCGTTGCCGCTCGATCAAGCATTTCTCTGTGAGCAAACATTTTGTTACGTATTGGCTTAAAGTTTGCCTCGTACTTACTCGTTACCAGTTTCAGAGCCTTTCGAAGCTTTCGTAGCGCCGCGGCATCAGGCTCAAACGCGTCCCTCATGTAATCCGTCAAATCTTGAGGGCTTAGTCCGCTGTCGCGCTTTCGCACTTCAAGCGCGCTTCGAGAAAAATACTCAGGATGCCTCACGGTTTCTGCGACCAAGCGGTGAATTGAATGGGTGCCATCATCCGTGTCAAACACTCTTCCCAACGTAATTATAAATGTTGTTTGAAGTGCGTGGCGGGTCGCTGTCCAAAACTCTGGATGTCTGTTCATCCGGCGTAGCGCGAGCGGATGCTCTAACGCAAATTCATTGACCTCTTTGTATATATATAAACTCTGTAATGCATTCTCGACTTCATTGGTGAGAATGGTATGGACTTGTAAATACTCTGCTAAGGTCATTTGACTTTGGTTTGTAAGAAGGTTGGGAGAGACCGCCTTTTATTTAGCGGTTTTCTGGAAACCGTTGATAGTCATGCAATCACGGATGGTGTTCTGAACGTAGCCCATCTGTTTCATGCCTTGCTGGAGCGTCGCGCCAGCCATAGCGCCGCTGACAAAGGCCGGGCTACCAACGGCGAAAGCGCCGCCATCGGGGGGAATCGTGCCGTGAGCCAGCATGTCGCACTTAGCTGCTACCACTTCGACAGGCCCGGTGGCGTTTGCAGTGGGTGTCCAGTCGCGGGCATTCGCGCTGCCGCCATCAAACGGAACCAGGCAATAGTGCCCAACCATGCACCCGTTCTCCGAATATGTGCAGGCAGAGACACACACGCAGAGCGCGGCCAAGCTCAAAACATTCTTCATTTAATTGCTGTGCCAGAGTTTCGGCTGGTCCGTCATACGGTAAGCATATCGCGAAAGGAACGGACAAACCATCTCGCCTCCACTATCTCGCGCCGCCACTCGGCAGAAAGCACCTGGAGCTTACGGCGGCGATGAAAGGCGGCAAGCCCTCTCTGGCGGAAAAAAGCGCTGCATCTTCCATGGGTCAACTCTGCTATGTCCAAACGAAGCACGGGCGTCGTGAATTTCGCACCACGCTGAGCGTCGGCTTTTGGGCATGCCCTTGCTGCCCGATTATGACCGCCGTGGGTCGAGAGCGGACGGACAGACCCAGCCGAATTTCAAATCGAGACACTATCCAAGGACGGAAGGCAGTGACCTGTCAGCTCAACAGCGGTCGTTGCGAACCGCCGCTTGGCGGTGTGGCAATCCAGGGCCACGCAACGAAACTTCGCGCACGGCCCTGGATTGCTTCGTCGCAAGCGCTTCTCGCAATGACGGCTGAAAAGTCAATCTTTAAGGCTGCTGATGCCGAGCCAAGCTCAATTGAGCTTCGCCGCCGCCTCCAACGCCTCGGCCAGCGCCTTCTGCCGCTGTTCCGGGCCGGTCGCGATGCCCTCGGCCACGATGACCTCGGCGTTCGGCAGGCCCATGAAGCCGAACGTGCCGCGCAGGTAAGACTCCTGGTGCTCCAGCGGCGCGGCCGGCTTGCCGGGTCCGTAGAAGCCGCCGCGGGACAGCGCCAGGATCACCCGCTTGCCGCCGGCCAGGCCCACGGGGCCGGTCTCCGTGTAGTGGAACGTCTTGCCGGCCACCACCAGCCGGTCGACCCAGCTCTTGAGCTGGCTCGGGATGGTGAAGTTGTACATCGGCGACCCGACCACCACGATGTCGGCGGCCAGGAATTCTGCCATCACGGCGCCGCCAAGGTCCAGGTTCTCCTGCATCGCCTGGTCATGCTGGACCTCGGCGCTCTGCCCGGCCAGGTAGGCGCCCGTGAGGTAGGGGACCGGTTCGGCTCCCAGGTCGCGGGTGTGCGCCGTGAGGTCTGGATGCAGAACCTGCATGCGCGCCACCACGGCGGCAGAGATGGCGCGGCTGACGGAATTGCCGCCGAGAATGCTGGAATCGATGTGCAGCAGCTGCATGGGATTTGACCTTTTCAGTTCCGGTTCGTAACCAGGTCACTATGAATGACCATAATGCGTTGCCACAAGAAGGCACATGGCCGGAACCAGGGCACATGGCTGATACCGGCGGCATCGGGCCGCTGCCGCATCGTGAGAGCGAAGACTGCCGCGCCGTCAGCGCGATCCTGGTGCGGGTCGGCGACAAGTGGAGCGTGCTGATTGTGGCGCTGCTCGGCGGCGCGCCGCGGCGGTTCAACGAGATCAAGCGCATGGTGGGCGGCATCTCCCAACGCATGCTGACGCTGACGCTGCGCGGGCTGGAGCGCGACGGCCTGGTCACGCGCACGGTGACGCCGACCAACCCGCCGCGGGTCGACTACGCGCTGACCGACATCGGCCAGTCGTTGTGGCAGCCGGTCAAGGCGCTCAGCAACTGGGCCCGGGCGCACCAGCCACACATCGAGGCCGCACGCCGCGCCTTCGATCAGAAGAAAATGCGCTAACGGGTGGCCACGATGAACAGGCGCGGGAACGGCAGCAGCACCTCGCCGTTCGGCTGCACCGGCAACGCGCGGGCCACGGCTTCGCGGTAGCGCGCCAGGTATTCCTGTCGTTCGGCGTCGTCCAGCGGGGCGAGGAACGGGCGCAGGCCGCTGCCCTTGAACCACTCCACCACGGCGTCGGCGCCGGCCAGCGGGTGATGGTAGGTCGTCCGCCACACCTCCACCCGGCTGCACAGCGGGCGCAGCAGGCCGTAATACCAATCCGGCGTGCCCATCCGCGTGCGCAGCCCGGCGGCGGCGGCGAGCTTGCCGGCCCATGGGCCATCGGCGGCCACCGTGCGCATCAGCGCCTGCACCGGCTCGTCGAGGTTGTAGGGCATCTGCACGGCGAGGCTGCCGCCCGGGGCGAGCTTGGCAACCAGGCGGGGGAACAGCGCCGCATGGTCCGGCAGCCATTGCAGCACGGCGTTGGCGAGGATCACGTCGAACGGCCCGGCCTCGTCCCAGGCGGCGATGTCGGCCTGGTCGAACTGTAACTGCGGCAGGCGTTGCTGGGCTGCCGCGATCATGGCGTCGGAGCTGTCCAGCCCGCGCACCGCCGCGTCGGGGAAGCGTGCGTGCAGCAGCTCGGTGGAGTTGCCGGGTCCGCAGCCGATGTCGACCGCCAGGCGCACGTTCCGCCCGGGGACGGCGGCCAGCAGGTCGCGCACGGGGCGCGTCCGCTCGTCCTCGAACAGGGTGTACTGCTCGGCCGACCAGCTCATCGCCTCAGCGCTCCATGATGCTGCGGCCGAACAGGCTGCCGACCAGGTCGACCAGCAACAGGGCGCTTTGGCCGCGCACGTCGAGGAACGGGTTCAGCTCCACCACGTCGAGCGAAGTCACCAGGCCGGAATCGTGCAGCATCTCCATCACCAGGTGCGCCTCGCGGTAGGTGGCGCCGCCGGGCACCGTGGTGCCGACGCCGGGCGCCAGCGCCGGGTCGACGAAATCGACGTCGAGGCTGACGTGCAGCATCGCCCCCAGGGCGGCGACGCGGTCCAGGATGCGGCGCAGCGGGGCGGCGACGCCAAGCTCGTCGATCGCCCGCATGTCCACCACGTCGACGCCGCGCGCCTGCAACGACCGGCGCTCGCCCGCGTCGAGCGAGCGGGTGCCGAACAGGTGCAGCCGGTCGAGCGGCACGGCGGCGCGGGAGGGTTCGCCGAACACCGCCTCCAGCCCGGGCTGCCCGGTCAGCAGCGCCGTGGCCATGCCGTGCATGTTGCCGGACAGGGTGGAGGCAGGGGTGTTGAAGTCGGCGTGCGCGTCGAGCCACAGCACCGCCAGCGGCCGGCCGATGGCGTCGGCATGGCGGGCGACGCCGGTGACGGTGCCCATGCTTAGGCTGTGGTCGCCGCCGAGGAAGATCGGCAGCGCGCCGCCGCGCATGGCGGCGCGGGCGTGTTCGCTGACCAGGCGGCACCAGGCGGCGACCAACGGCAGGTGGTGCATCGCTTCGCCTTGCGGCCAGTCTGCCAACGCGCGCAGCGGTTCGGGCGTGGCCAGGTCGCCGCGGTCGTCCACATCCAGGCCAAGCCCGCGCAGGGTCTCGACCAGCCCGGCGACGCGCAGGGCGGCGGGACCCATCACGGCGCCGGGCTGTCCAGCGCCGGCGTCCACGGGCACGCCGATGACGGCGAGCTTCTGCGGGGAGCCGGTCACGCCTTGCACATCGTTCGAATGGCCTGCCACTCCGCATCGTTGAACGCCGGGTCGCCGTCCGTGGGCTGTTTAGCGCGCTCCCGCCGCTCCGCCGTGGGCGGGTGGTCGGACAGGAAGGCGAGTCCCGGTGCGCCGTCCGCCTCGATGCGGGTGAAGAAGCGCCCCAAACCGTCCGCGCGCAAGCCGGCCCGGCGCAGGGTGGCGATGGCGAAGCTGTCGGCCTGGCTTTCGGCGGCGCGGCCGTACGACAATCCCAGCAGCGTCGCCGCCATGCCGCCGGCGTCAAGGCCGCTCCAGCCGAATGCGGCGGCGACAGTGCGCAGGCCGAGCTGGCGCAGCAGCTGCCGCGCCGGGTCATGGCGGGCGACATGGCCAAGCTCGTGGGCCAGCACGCCGGCGAGTTCGTTGCCGTCGGCCGACGATGCGATCAGCCCGCGCATCAGCACGACGTGGTTGCCAGGCAGGGTGAAGGCGTTGACCAGGGGGTCGTCCGCCACCACCAGCCGCACGGGCACGCCGATGCCGCCAGCCGCCGCGAGCCGGGCCGCCAGGCGGTCGAGCGCCCGCTGTCCGTTCGCGCCCTGGCACTGGCGATGCTGCGACAGTACCAACGCCTGGGTGCTGTCGCCCCACGACGCCTCCCACGACGGCGGCACCAGCGGCGCCAGCAGCCCGGGCGCCGCCGCGACCAGGAACACGCCAACCGCGACCAGGGCGGTGCCGGCCGCGAGCGCCATGC
>CAXSFF010000065.1:0-8960 GCA_964236035.1 uncultured Acetobacteraceae bacterium | reverse complement strand
ACCCCGGGCGACAGCTCGCCGTCGACCGACACCAGCATGTTCTTCGCCGGCTTCTGCATCAGCGTCTGGGTGGCCAGCACGTGCTCCACCTCCGACGTGCCGATGCCGAACGCCAGCGCCCCCAGCGCGCCGTGGGTCGAGGTGTGGCTGTCGCCGCAGACGATGGTGGTGCCGGGCAGGCTGATGCCCTGCTCCGGGCCGATGATGTGGACGATGCCCTGCCGCGCGTCCAGCAACGGGATGTAGGGCACGCCGAACTCGGCGACGTTGGCCTCCAGGGTGGCGACCTGCAACCGGCTTTCCGGCTCCGCGATTTCCACCCGGCGGTCGGAGGTGGGGACGTTGTGGTCCACCACGGCGATGGTCGCGTCCGGACGGCGCAGACGGCGGCCGGCCATGCGCAGACCCTCGAAGGCCTGCGGGCTGGTCACCTCATGCACGAAATGGCGGTCGATGTAGAGGAAGCAGGTGCCGTCCTCCATCCTGTCCACCACGTGGGCGTCCCAAACCTTGTCGAACAGCGTCTTCGGCATGTCTCATCCTCTCAGGAAGCCCGGGGTTGACTCCCGGTTATTCGGCGGCGGCGGTCTCCGGCCCGCTGGTGCTGGTTCCGGTGCTCGGGACCACGATGGCGCGGGCCTTTTCGGCGATGCGGGCGGACTTGCCGCTGCGGCCACGCAGGTAGTACAGCTTGGCCCGGCGCACGTCGCCGCGGCGCACCACGGCGATCTCGGCGATGGTCGGGGCATACAGCGGGAACACGCGCTCGACGCCCTCGCCATAGCTGATCTTGCGGACGGTGAAGTTGCTGCTGAGGCCCTTGTTCGACCGCGCGATGCACACGCCCTCGAACGCCTGCACACGGGTGCGCTCGCCCTCGACCACCTTCACCGACACGCGCAGGGTGTCGCCGGGTGCGAACACGGGGACGGCGCGCAAGGCGCTCAGGCGGGCGATCTCGCCGGCCTCGTATTCCTGGATCAGGTTCATGGCATTCGGTCCTTCTGGGCTGTGTTACGGCGCGGTGGCCGCGCTGGCAATCTGCTGCGCCCACAGGTCGGGCCTGCGGGTGCGGGTGGTCTCCTCCGCCCGGGCGCGGCGCCAGGCGGCGATGGCGGCGTGATCGCCGCTCAGCAGCACGGGCGGCACGGCGCGGCCCTGCCACTCGGCCGGGCGGGTGTAGTGCGGGTACTCCAGCAACCCGGCGGCGAAGCTCTCCTCGTCGGCGCTGGCGGCGGCGCCCATCACGCCGGGCAGCAGGCGCACGCAGGCGTCCAGCAACACCAGAGCGGGCAGCTCGCCGCCGGACAGCACGTAGTCGCCGATGCTGATCTCCTCGGCGGCGTGCGCCTCGATCACCCGCTGGTCGACGCCCTCGTAGCGCCCGCACAGCAGGATGACGCCGGGTCCCGCGGCGAAGCGGCTTGCGTCGCCCTGCCGGAACGGGCGGCCGCGAGGGGTGAGATAGACCAGCGGACGGCCATCGACGACGCTGGCGATGGCGGCGTCGACGACATCGGGGCGCATCACCATGCCCGCGCCGCCGCCGAACGGCGCATCGTCCACGGCACGGTGGCGGCCCAGCCCGGAGGCGCGGATGTCGTGCGCGTCCAGCGACCACAGCCCCGCTGCCAAGGCGCGCCCGGCGAGCGAGCCGCCCAGCGGACCGGGCAGCATCTCGGGGAACAGCGTCAGCACGGAGGCGCGCCAAGTCATGACGCCACGCTTACTTCGACCGGCGGCACCACCACCAGGCGGCCGGCGGCCAGATCGACCTGCGGCACGCAAGCGCGGGTGAACGGCACCAGCAGCGCCGCGCCCTCGCCGGCGATCTCCAGGCTCACTCCAGCGCCATAGTCGTGCACCACGGCGACCCGGCCCAGCGACTGCCCCTCCGGCGCGGTCGCCGCCAGGCCCACCAGGTCGGCGAGGTAGAACTCGTCCTCGTCTGGCGGCGGCAGCTTGGCGCGCTCGATGTACAGCCGGGTGTTAACCAGCCGTTCCGCCGCGTCGCGGTCGGCGACCGCCCGGCCGTCATTGTCGCGCAACTCGGCCACGCCGGCGCCGCGCCAGGCCAGCGTCCAGCGCCGGCCCGCCTCGTCGGTCAACGCGCCATACGAAGCGAGGTCCTCTGGGTCGGCCGTATAGCTGACCACGTGAACCAAGCCGCGCACGCCATGCGGTCGGCCGACCACGCCCAACAGGATGCGCTCGTCGGGCATTTAGGCGCCGGCGGCCTCCTTGGCCCGTTCCTGCGCCTTCTTCTTCGGCGCGGATTGGATCGGCTGCGCGGCGTACACCGGCATCGGCGCCAGCCCGGCATGGCCGAGGAACTTCGCCACTCGATCGGTCGGCAGCGCGCCCTCGCTCAGCCAATGGGTGATGCGCTCGTTCTGCAACCGGATGCGCTCGGCATGGTCGGACGGCAGCATCGGGTTGTAGCTGCCCAGCTTCTCAATGAAGCGGCCATCGCGCGGGCTGCGGCTGTCGGAGACGACGATGTGATAGTACGGGCGCTTCTTGGCGCCGGCGCGGGCAAGGCGAATCTTCAGTCCCATGTGCGATATCCTTCTAGGTTTTGGTCGTCATTGCGAGGAGCCGCTTGGCGACGCGGCAATCCAGGGCAAACGACGAGAACCGGCTGCGTTGCCCTGGATTGCCGCGCCGAAGCCGGCTCGCAATGACGGTGTTCAATACGGCCGCCGCTGCTGCATCGACTTCGGCATCAGCGCGCCCAGGCCGTGGCGCATCAGCCCCTTCTGGCCCAGCTTCTTCATCCGCTTCATCATCGTCGACATGTCGTCGAACTGCTTGAGCAGCTTGTTCACGTCCTGCACGCTGGTGCCCGACCCGGCGGCGATGCGCTTCTTGCGGCTCGCCTTGATGATGTCGGGGGTGCGCCGCTCCTTCATCGTCATGGAGCCGATGATCGCACCCTGCCGCGACAGCACCGTCTTGTCGACGTTGGCGTTCTCCAGCGCCTCTTTCGCGGCGCCCATGCCGGGCAGCATGCCGACGATGGACGAGATGCTGCCCATCTTGGTGATCTGCTTCAGCTGCTTGGCATAGTCGTCGAGATCGAAATTGCCGGCCATCATCTTGGCCGCCAGCCGTTCGCCCTCCTCGGCGTCCAGCGTCTCGCTTGCGCGCTCCACCAGGCCGACGATGTCGCCCATGCCCAGGATGCGCCCGGCGACGCGCTCCGGATGGAACTCCTCCAGCGCGTCGAGCTTCTCGCCCGAGCCGGTGAGCTTGATCGGCGCCCCCGTGATCGCCCGCATCGACAAAGCAGCACCGCCGCGCGCGTCGCCGTCCATGCGGGTCATCACGATGCCGGTGACGCCCAGCGCCTCGTTGAACGCGCGCGCCGTGTTGACGGCGTCCTGCCCCGTCATGGCGTCGACCACCAGCAGCGTCTCGACGGGGTTGGTGGCGGCGCGGATCGCCTTCACCTCGTCCATCAGCGCCGTGTCGATCGACAGCCGCCCGGCGGTGTCGAGGATGACGACGTCGTAGACCTCGCGCCGCCCCGTCTCCATCGCGCGCCGGGCGATCTCCACGGGGGTCTGCCCGGCGATGATCGGCAGGCTGGCGACGCCGGCGCGCTCGGCCAACTGCGCCAGTTGCAGCTGCGCCGCCGGGCGCTGGGTGTCGAGCGAGGCCAGCAGCACCCGCTTCTTCTCGCGCTGCTTCAGGCGCAGCGCGAGCTTGCCGGACGTGGTGGTCTTGCCCGAGCCTTGCAGCCCGACCATCAGGAACGGGATCGGCGACACGGCAGCCAGGTTCAGCGGCACGGCGCCGGCGCCGCCCAGCGCCTCCACCATCACGTCGTTGACGACCTTGATGACCTGCTGGCCGGGGGCGACGCTGTCCAGCACCTCGATGCCCGTGGCGCGCTCGCGCACCTTGCCGATGAAGTCCTTGACGACGGGGAGGGCGACGTCGGCTTCGAGCAGCGCCAGGCGGACCTCGCGCAGGGCCTCGGCGATGTCGATCTCGCTCAGGCGGCCGCGGCTGCGCAGGCCGTCGAACACGGTCGATAGCTTGCTCGACAGCGTGTCGAACATGGCGGTCACCCCAACGGCGTTCGCGCCGCTGCGCGAGGCTCGCGGAGCGGCGGTGCTCCGGCATGGAGCGGGCGGCCTATGCGCGCTTGCCGTGGCGGCGTCAAGATTGCATGGGATGGCAGGGACGGGGTAGTGCGACGCTCAGTTGCTCTCAGAAGGTCCGCAGATGCTGCAAAGATTGGTATTGGCCGTGGTTGCGGGATGGCTGGCGTTCGCCGGGCCGCAGGGCGGGGCGTCGGCCTGGGCACAGGCGAGCGCCGACCAGCTGAACAAGCTGTCGCTGGAATCGCTGACCGCGGGTTCGTCCGGCGGCGGCAGCTACCGGCCGGCGCCGCACCGTGGCTATGCGCGCCGCCACTACGTTCGGTATTCTCCGCGGCGCACCTTCGCTCGGCATCACTCCCGCGTCCGCTACGGGCGCATCCAAACCCGCCATGCTTACGTCCGCCCCGGCTACGCCCGCTCCGCCTACGCCCGCTCCGCCTACGCCCGCCATCCCTACGCCGGCAGGCCGCATGTCTACGCCGGCGCCCGGCGCCACCCGGCCTACCATCATACCCGGCGTCATCACCGCTAGACCATGGTGCAGTTCCTGACCGACTTCGCCGACCAGGCCGTGGTGCTGCCGTTGGCCCTGGTCACCGCCATCGTGTTCGCGGCGTCGGGATGGTGGCGTGGCCTGGCCGCCTGGCTGCTGGCGGTCGGCGGGGTGCTGGGGACGATCATGCTGCTCAAGGTCGCGTTCGCCGGGTGCGCCGTCCTGGGCGCCCACACGGGGGTCCGCAGCCCCAGCGGCCACACCGGGTCGGCCTGCATCGTCTATGGCGGCATCTTGCTGCTGATGCTGCGCGGCTGGCTGCCCAAGCCGGTGCTGCTGCTGCTCCCCGTCGCGGTCGCCTTGCTGTTCGGTGCCAGCCGGCTGCTGCTGCAGGTGCACACCCCCGGCGACGTGGTGGTCGGCGGCCTGGTCGGCATGGCCGGCATCGCCGCCCTGTCGCGGCTGTCCGGCCCCGTCGCGCTACGCTACAAAAGCACGCTGGTGCTGGTCCTGGTGTTGCTCATGGCCACCTTGCACGGCCGCCACCTGGGCGCCGAGGCGGCGATCCGCCAGTTCGACTTCCGCACATGGCTGCCGGCCGCCTGGGTGCTGCCCGCGACCCAGGCCTGCGCCATCGCCTGAGCCTCCCGGCACCGTTCAATGCGACGGCCCCGCATACGCCAGCGCTGCATTTAAGCTGGTATGCCCAGGCCCCGCGTGCATCACGTGTCCGCGCCAGACGACGCGGCTGCCGCAGAAGCTTGCCAGCACCAGCGCGGCGGAGACGATGTCCCGCAGCGGCCAGAGCAGGCACTCGCGCCATCCCGCGCCACGCGCTCCCCGGCCCGGCGTCGGCGCGGCCTGATCGAGCCGGGCGGCGCAGGCGATCCGCACCAGCCAGCAGGCGGCGAACAAGGCCAGCGTCCACCCGGCGCCACCGGAGGCGAGGCAGGCCAGGCCGGCCCAGAACAGCGGGAACTGCGCCAGCGAGGCCAGGAACGGACCCGGCTCCAGCGCCCGGATGGTCCTGGCCCAGCGCAGCTCATGCTGCCACAGGTCGGTGAACGAGCGTTCCATGACGGTGGTGACGGGCACGGTGTCGGCGAGGCCGATCGACAGCCCTAGCGCGCGGACCTGCAGCCCCAGCAGATGGTCGTCGGCCAGGTGCGGCAGCAGGCTGTCCAGCCCGCCGGCGCGCGCCAGGGTGCGCCGGTGCAGCGCCATGGTGGTGCCGAGCGCGTCCTGCCGCCCGAGCCAGCGCGACAGCAGCACGCCGGGCAGGAACGAATGGCTGATCTGCATGGCGCCAAGCCGCGCCGCCAGGGAGGGGCCGCCGAAACCCACGGCGCGGCCGTTGCACACCGTGGTCGCCAGGCCGCAGCCAGGCTGCTCCAGGGTCGCGACCAGGTGGTCCAGGTAGTCGGGCGCGACATGCAGGTCGCTGTCGGAAAACACCAGCAGGTCATGGCTCGCCGCCGGCAGCATGTTGATCAGGTTGGAAACCTTGCGGTTCGCGCCATGGATCCGCGGGTCGACCACCACGTCGAGCGTCAGCCCCGGGAAGCGGCGGCGCACGCGCTCGACGGCGGCGAGGGCCGGGTCGGCGGGGTCCTGCACGCCGACGACCAACTGGAAGCAGGGGTAGGCAATGCGGCCGAAGGAGGCCAGCGCGTCCTCGAGCGAGGGCTCGTCGCCATACAGCGGCTTGAGGATGGTGATCGGCGGCCGGCTGCATGGCACGTGGGCCGGAAGCAGCTGGCGACGGACCGCGAGCGCGCTGCCGAGCCGGATCGCGACGGCGCCGAGCAGAGCGACCAAGGCGGCAACCAAGGCAAACAAGGACACCATTATCGTCCGCTTTCGATCACTCGATTCGTACCTTAAATGACACATAGGCGTATGCACATCGCCAGCTTCGCAGCATCGTTTGACGGGCGCAACTAAAGCCGCCACAAAGCCAGCCCGATCAGGCCGACGCAGACCTCCCGCACGCGCTTGACGACGGACAGCGACAACCCTGCCACCTCCGGCAGGCCGGCGGCGGCGGCGGCCAGCACGAACCCTGTCTCCTGCACCACCAGCGCGCCGGGCACCGCGAACCCGGCGCTGCGGGCGGCCATGCCAAGACTTTCCACCACCAGCGCCTGCAACCAGCCGGCCGGGGCGCCGAGCGCGTGCAGCACCGCCCAGGTTTCCAGCGTTCCCAGCAACCAGGCCAGCCCGTGCAACCCGGCGGCGCGCAGCATCGACGCCCGGCGGCCGTATATGCGCAGCGCCGCCCCGTGCAGCCCCGCCAGCGACAGGCCCGCCAAGGCCGGCCACCGGGCCGCCACCAGGCGGGCCATCGCCTCGACCAGCCGCAGCAACCCCAGGCGCTGCGCCAGCAGCAGCGCGGCGGCGGCGGCGGCGGTCAGCAGCGCGGCGCCGATCCAGGTGGCCCATGCGGCCACGGCGCCGGCGGGCAGGGCAGCCAACGCCAGCAGGCCGCACAGCAGGAACCCGACCTGCGTCAGGAACTCGATGGTCACGTCCACCACCACGCTGGCGGCGGCAGTCGGCAGGCTAGCGGCCTGGGATGGCAGATGGGACGCCAGCAGCCGGGTGCCCACCACCTCGCCGCCGACCTGGGCGACGGGGAGCAGCGAGTCGATCCCCTCCCGCACCAGGCGAAGCCGGTAGAACAGCCAGCGCCCGGCGGTCGGCGGCGTCAGCAGCGCGCGCCATGCGTGTGACGACAGCAGCAGTTGGAACAGGTGCAGCGCCATCAGCGCCGGCAGCAGCCACAGCGCCCAAAAAGCGTTCGCGCCCGCCGCCGCCACCGTCTGCCACGCCGTCAGCAGCGCCCATGCCACGCACGCGGCGACCACGGCGGCCACGGCAACCAACCACCATCGGCGCATGGTGCCTAGGCCGCCTCCGCCAGGACCCGGGCCTGCCAGTCGCGCAGCACGTCGGCCAGCGTCTGCCGCCAGGGGATCGCCGGCGCCCAGCCCAGCAGGCGCGCGGCCAGCGCGGCGTCGCCGCTGGCGGTGGGTATCTCGGAGCGGCGCAGGCGGCGGCCATCCACCGCGACCTCCGCGGCCACGCCGGCAATGGTGAGCAGGTCGGTCAATACGTCGCCCACCCGCCGGGGCACGCCGGACGCCAGGTTGAGGATGACGCCCGGCGGCAAGGCGTCGGCGCGCGCCAGGCAGCTTGCATACGCGGCGCAAACGTCGCGCACGTCGAGGAAGTCGCGCAGCGGGTCGAGCGCCCCGACCTGGATCACCGGCGGCTGCAGCCCGGCGGCCACCCGCGCGACCTGGCGGGCGAACGCCGCCACCACGAAGTCAGCCGACTGGCCCGGCCCCGTGTGGTTGAACGGCCGCGCCCGGATCACCCGCAGCCCCTCCGACGCCATCGCCCCCAGCGCGAGGTCGGCCGCCGCCTTGGTGGCGCCGTAGGTGTTCATCGGCGCCAACGCCGCCTGCTCGTCGAGCGGCGCGCCCCGCTGGAAGCTGCGCCCGTAGGCATCCGCGGTGGAGGCGAACAGCAGCACGCAGCCTGGCGCCTCCGCCAGCAGGGTGCGGGCCAAGGTGAGCGTGCCGTGCAGGTTGACGCGCCAGGCCGCCTCGGGATCGGATTGCGCCGCCGGGATGGCGGACACCGCCGCCAGATGGATGCAGCCGTCGGGCCGCGCCGAGCGCACCGCCTCACGCACGGCGGCGGCGTCGGTGACGTCGAAGCTGCCCGGGATCACCGCCATGTCCGCCGCGGCCAGCGCCGGCAGCAGGTGCGCGCCGACGAAGCCCGCCGCCCCCGTGACCAGGATGCGGGCGATGGCGTCAGGCCGTCATGCGGGCGCGGTGCCGGGCCAGGTCGGCGTCCACCATCTCGGCGACCATCGCCTCCAGCGAGGTCTCCGGCGTCCAGCCCAGCACCGTCTGCGCCTTGGTCGAGTCGCCGAGCAGCACCTCCACCTCGGCCGGGCGCAGCAGGCTGTTGCTGGTGACGACATGCTCCTCCGCATCCAGCCCGGCATGGCCGAACGCGATGCGGCATAAATCCTGGATCGAGGTCGTGCGTCCCGTGGCGATCACGTAGTCGTCGGGCTTGTCCTGCTGCATCATCAGCCACATCGCCCGCACGTAGTCGCGCGCATGGCCCCAGTCGCGGGTGGCGTGCAGGTTGCCCAGCGACAGCTGCGTCGCCAGGCCGAGCTTGATGCGGGCGACGCCGTCGCTGACCTTGCGGGTGACGAACTCGATGCCGCGCAGCGGGCTTTCGTGGTTGAACAGGATGCCGCTGCTGGCGTGCAGGCCGAAGCTCTCGCGGTAGTTCACCGTCATCCAGTGCGCGTACAGCTTGGCCGCGGC
>CAXSFF010000064.1:0-8966 GCA_964236035.1 uncultured Acetobacteraceae bacterium | reverse complement strand
CGGCGCCAGGGCGGCAAGGAAGCCGGCGAGAGCGCACAGGCGCTGTGTCAACAGGTCGAGCGCCTGCAGGCCGTCGTTGCCTTGCAAGCGCTGTGGGCTCAGCATCGCCTGAAGTTCCATGCCGATGCGGCCCATATCCTGCAACTCGTGCCCCAGCGCCTCGATGACGGAATGCACCGGGGCCGGGCCGGTTTCCAAAGCCATCATCAAACGTGGTCCAAGATCAAAACAGCTCGACCGCGCCGTGATCGACCGGAAGCCTGACCCGGCGCTCCTCGGCGAAGACGGTCTGTGCCGCCGCCAAGGTGAGTTGGCGGGCCCGGCCGCTCGCGGGCCAGAACTGCACCCGACGGCCGCGCTCGCCACGCAGGCTTCCCCCCGTCAGGGCAATCCGCTCCCGGCGGATGAAGCGCTCGGCGAACTCGGCGTTCATCAGGCCGACATCCGTGAGGCCTTTCAGCATCCGTGCGCCGCCGAACAGCTTGGCCTGCAGCCGCTCGCGCCGGGCGCCGTGCTGCAACAGGCTGTTCACCAAGATCTCCATCGCGTGGACGCCATGGCGTACGCTTGCCCCGCCCTGCCCTTCAAGCCCTTCGCCCGGCAGCAGGAAGTGGTTCATGCCGCCGACGCCGGCGACGCTGTCGGTAAGGCAGGCGGCGACGCACGAACCCAGTATGGTGGTCAGCATCAACGCCGGGTCATCGGTGACATGATGCTCGCCTTGGATGAGGTTCAGGTGACGTTCGAGCTGCGGCGCGGACGCCGTCATCGCCTGCATCAGGTCAGCGGCCCGAAGACCGCCTCGATCTTCTCCTGCAGCATCGTCACGGTGAATGGCTTGATCAGGAAGTTGTTCACCCCGAACTGCACCGCACGCTGCACCAGGTCCTTGTCGCCGCGCCCCGTCAGCATGATGAACGGGGTCTTCGCGGTCGGCGGATGCAGCCGCACCGCGCGCAGCAGCGCCAGGCCATCGAGCTTGGGCATATTAAAGTCGCTGATGATGAGGTCGGCCGGATGCGCGATCAGGTTGCGCAGCCCGGCCTCGCCATCGCCGGCCTCCTCGAACGTCTTGAACCCGAGCTGCTGCAGCCCGCCACGGATCAGCAGGCGCATGGATTGCTGATCATCGACGATCAGGATCTTGAGGGATGCGGCTGCTGGCATCAGTGTCGTCCTCCGCGTTTGATGTCGCAGATCCCGAGGATTTCGGCTGCGACGGTTCCCAAAGGTACTTGCTTCTCGACGGCGTGCAGCTCGGCGGCGGCCTTTGGCATGCCGTAGACGACGCTGGTCGCCTCGTCCTGCCCGAGTGTCCGGGCCCCGGCCTGCCGCATCGCCAACAGTCCCGCCGCCCCATCCTTTCCCATGCCGGTCAGGATAACGCCGACGGCTCGCGCCCCCGCGACGCGGGCCGCCGAGTTGAACAGCACGTCGACCGACGGGCGATGGCCGTTGACTAGGTCGTCGGATTTAAGTCGGCAGCGCCACGGCCCGCTGCCGGCGACTTCCAGATGGGTCGCGCCGCCGGGCGCCAGGTAAATCTTGCCGGGCGTCAGCACGGCTCCGTCGACAGCCTCCGTCACATCCGCCGCGCAGGATCGGTCGAGCCGGCGGGCGAAGCTGCTGGTGAACGTGCCCGGCATGTGCTGGGTGATCACCGTCGGCGGGCAATTCAACGGGAACTGCGAGATGATCGCGAGCAGGGCCTCGACGCCGCCGGTCGAGGAGCCGATGGCGACCAGGCGTCCATCCGGGTGAAAGCTGCCCTGCCCGACGGCGGGGGCGCGCGGCGGCGTCGGCAAGCCGCGGGGCCGGGCGGCGGCGGCGGCATGCACCGTCGCCGTCAGGCGCTCGAACCCGGCGCCGTCCGCCCGCTGCGGCTTGGCCACGCAATCGAAGGCGCCGAGCTCGAGCGCACGCAACGTGGCGTCGGCGCCTCGGCTGGTCAGGCTGGACACCATCACGACGGGCATCGGGCGCAGCCGCATGATCCGCTCCAGGAAATCCAGGCCGTTCATCTGCGGCATCTCGATGTCCAGCGTCACCACGTCCGGATTGAGCGCCTTGATGTCGCTACGGGCCTGGATCGGATCGGCGGACTCGCCGACCACCTCGATCTGCGGGTCCCGCCGCAGGGCCTGGCTGATGAGGGCGCGCATCGTCGCCGAATCGTCGACCACCAGAACCCGGATCATGCCGCCCTCCCGCCAGCGATCGGCAGCCGCCGGTAGGTGGTGATGCCTTCGCTTTGGAAGCTCGTGGCGGCCGGCCCGCTCAGCCGCTCGGAATGGCCGATGTAGAGCCTGCCGCCTGGCGCCACCAACGGGGCGAAGCGCTGGAACACCTCGGCCTGGGTATCCTCGGCGAAATAGATCAGCACGTTGCGGCACATGATCACGTCGAACTGGTTGCGCATCGGCCACGCGCCGCCGACCAGGTTCAGCTCGCGGAAGCTGACCAGCCCGGCCACCTCGTCGCCGACCTGCCACATCGCCGGCGCGCCCTGAACGCTGGCGCCGTCACGCAACGGCCGCAGCCAGCGCTGCCGCAGCGCCGCCGGCACGGGGCTGAGCGACTCGTCGCTGTAGCAGCCGGCGCGGGCCTCCTCCAGCACCACGGGATCGATGTCCGTCGCCAGCACCCGCACGTCGAGCGACGCGGCGTTCGGCAGCAGCGACAGGATGGTCAAGGCGATCGAGTACGGCTCCTGCCCCGTGGAGCACGCGGCCGACCACAAGCGGACCCGGCCCCCCTTCGCGGCGGCGTCCAGCAATGGCGGCAACACATTCAGCCGCAAGTGCTCGAAATGGTGCGGCTCGCGAAAGAACCTGGTCACGTTGGTGGTGAGCGACGTCAGCATGCGCCGCCGCTCGTCCGCGCTGCCCGGAGCGGCGAGGACACGGCAGTAGGCGCTGAAGCTCGTCAGCCCGAGCGCGCGCAGGCGCTTGGCGAGCCGCGAGTAGAGCAGCGTCGCCTTGCCTTCGGACAGCGCGATGCCGGCATCCGCCCGCAGCATCGCGGCGATGCTGCGGAAATCCTCCATGGTCAGCAGGAACTCGCCCTCGACGATGGCTGATCCGGCCTTCGCCGTCACAAGGTTTGCGCTCCCGCTCATGCCGCCTGCAGCTCCTGCCGCGGCAGCAGGTGATCAAGCGAGATCAGGCTGATCATGCGGCCGTCCATGGCGAGCAGGCCCTGCACGAAGTCCCGCACCATCTCGGACGCGACATCAGGCGGCGGCTGGATCACCTCGTCGCCCACGGTCAGGATGTCGGACACGGCGTCGACCAGCAGCCCCACCACCTGCGGGCCGATCTGGGCCACGATGATGACATGGCGCTGGGTCGGCTCCGCGGGCGGGAAGCCCAGCCGCAGCGCCAGGTCCACAATCGGCAGCACGGCGCCGCGCAGGTTGATCACGCCGCACAGGAAGGCCGGCGAGCGTGGCAGCGGCGTGGCCGGCGTCCAGCCGCGGATCTCCCGCACGACCATGATGTCGACGCAGCATTCCTGCTCGCCGATCCGGAACGAGATCAGCTCCTTGCGGTTGTCGAGGATCGCCTTGCGTTGTGCCGGCGACGGGCCGGCGCCTTGCTCAAGCATAGGCCGCTCCTTGGGTAGCATGGGCCACTCCTGTTTCGATAAGGGCAGAGTCGGTGCGCACGGTGGCCGCGATCGCGTCGATGTCCAGGATCAGCGCCACCCTGCCGTCGCCCAGGATGGTGGCGGCGGCGACGCCGGGCACATGGCGGTAGTTCGATTCCAGGCTTTTGATGACCACCTGGCGCTGGCCCAGGATCTCGTCGAACAGCAGGGCCGCCCGGCTGCCGCTCTCGCCCTCGATCAGCAGGGCCACTCCCGACCCCGCCGCCCGCGGCCGGGAGCGGTAGCCCAGCGACATGCCGACATCGAGCAGCGGCACATAGCTGCCGCGGATGCCGATCACCATCGCGCCGCCGCCGAGCGCGTGGATGTCGCAGGCCTTCGGCTGCAGCGTCTCGACGATGGCGGTGAGCGGCACGATCAGCGTCTGCCCCTCCACCGTCACGATCATGCCATCCAGCACAGCCAGCGTCAGCGGCAGGCTCATGGTGAACGTCGATCCCTGTCCAGGGCGCGAGGTGATGGTGATGCGGCCGCCGAGCGCCTGGATCGAACGGCGGACCACGTCCATGCCGACGCCGCGGCCGGAGATGTCGGATATGCTCTCGGCCGTGGAGAAGCCAGGCATGAAGATGAGGTTGTCGATCTCGTCGTCGCTCAGCACGGCGTCGGCCGGGACCAGGCCCTTCTCGATCGCGCTGGCGCGGACCCGGGGACGGTTGATGCCGGCGCCATCATCGGAAATCTCGATGACGATGCGACCGGACCGATGCAGCGCGGCAATTCGGACAGTGCCCTCGACGGGCTTGCCGGCCGCGATCCGACGCTCCGGGCTTTCGACGCCGTGGTCGATGGCGTTGCGGATCATGTGGGTCAGCGGGTCCGACAGATGCTCGATGACCGTCTTGTCGACCTCGGTGCCCTCGCCCTCGGTGATCAGGCGGACCTGCTTGCCGGTCATCGCCGCCACCTCTCGCGCCAGCCGCGGCAGCCGCTGGAACACGGATTTGACGGGCTGGGCGCGGATCGCCATGACGCTGTCCTGGATCTCGCGCGTCAGTTGGTCGAGTTCCTCAAGGCCCATGGCGACGTTGGACGACCGGGCCAGGCCAAGCTCCGAAACGCGTTGCGCCAGCATCGCCTGGTTGATCACCAGCTCGCCCACCAGGTCGATCAGGCGGTCGACGCGGTCGAGGTCGACGCGGATGGTCGGCTTGGCGGCGACGGCCTGGCTCACCTCGTCGCGCCGGGCGGCGACGGCTGGGGCCGGCGCATCGATGGGCACAGCCTGGCTTGTTGCCGGAGCGGCGATCGGAGCGGCGGCCTGCCTGATCAGCGCCATCACATCGACCGTGTCCAACTCCGCGACCGCAGACGCGGCTGGTTCGGGAAGGTGCTGGTCAAGCGGAGCTATCTCGAGGTCGCAGTCACCATCGACGAATTCGAAGACGTCGCGGATGGTGGAGAGGGACTCCGTCGTGTGCAGCTCGATCGTCCAGGCGCAGTAGGCCCCTTCCGGATCAAGCTCGGCAAGCGAAGGCAGGTCCGTCGTGTCCAGGCTGACGGAGGTGGCGCCCAGCCGAGCCAGTTCCCGCAGCAGCAGGGCCGTCTCGTTGGCCTTGGCGTAGAGTTGCGCCAGCGGACGCAGCCGGATCGTCCAGCCTTGCAGCGGCTCCGGGGCCTCGACCTCACCGACGGCGAACTTGACCGGCGTGAACACGAAGTCGTCCAGCCCGTCCAGATCCGGCGCGGCGGCCTCGGGCAGCGCCGTTGGAGCAGGCGCCGCCATCAACGCGGTCAGCTCGTCGCCTACAGCAGCGCTGCGGGCGGCATCGATGGCCGTGTTGTCGCGCGTGGCGCGCACCAGGTCGGCCAGCGTGTCGGCGGCCCGCAACATCACCTTCAGCATGGCCGGCTGCGGGCTCAGCCGGTTGGAGCGCAGGTGGTCGAGCGATGTCTCGAAGACATGGGCATACCGCACCAGGGCGTCGAGCTCGAACGCTCCGGCGCCGCCCTTGATCGAGTGCACGGCGCGGAACACGGCATTGACGGTTTCCGGATCGTGATCGCCCGCCTGCATCGCCAGCAAGCCGCCTTCAAGCTCAGCAAGCTGCTCCTCGCACTCCTGGAAGAAGGTCTGCTTGATGGCATCCATCGGATCGGGAAGGTCGGCGGCCATGGATCAGGCCGCGACCCGGCGAAGCGCATCGACCAGCTTGTTGGGGTCGAACGGCTTCACGATCCAACCCGTGGCCCCAGCCTGCCGCGCCCGCTGCTTCTTTTCGGTGTCGCTCTCGGTCGTGAGCACCAGGATCGGCGTCGCGCGGTAGCGGCTGTCGCGCCGCACCCCCTCGATGAAGCCAAACCCGTCCAGCCGCGGCATGTTGATGTCGGTCACGATGATGTCGGGCGGCTCGCCGTCCAGCATCTGCAAGCCGTCGACGCCGTCGACCGCCTGCAGGACGCGGTACCCGGCCTGCGACAGCGCCAGATGCAGCATGTCGCGCATGGTGCGGGAATCATCGACAGTCAGCACGGTTTTCGTCACGGCGTTCTCCTTGACTCAGCGCAGCCGGAAGGGCTGGACGCAATGCGGGCTCAAGACGGTGGGCGTTGACGCAAGGGTGATCACATCGTCCGGAGCGGTGGCTCATCTGCTGCGACCAGGCTTTCAGCGCCAAGCAGCAACAGTGCTTCGGTGAACTCGGCAGAAGGATCGGCCACGTGAAGCCTGTATCCGTCAGCCTGCCATGCGGTACGCGCCGCCAGCAGGACCTGCAGGCATTGGCCGCCCAACTGGCGCACGCCAGCGGCGTTGAGCGTCAGATCATGCCCGCGCCGCTGCAGCAGCGCCGTGGCGAGAGGAGAGGCCGCCCGCAAGTCCAGGCCCTCCGCCAAGGCGAAGGCTGCCTGTTCGCCCGATCGCTTCGATTTCCTGACCGCCACCTGCAACTCCTGCTGTGTCCTGTGAAGACCGATGCACACGCTGACCTGAGATGGCCTGCTCTAGGCCTACAATGCCGCAACGGCCTGAAGGAGCGGTTAACCGAACGCGCCTGATTGGCGTTTCTCGGCGATTGAAGGCCCGATGCGGCGACGCCGCTGCATCATGAACGATCGCGCTGGCCGGGCGTTGACGTCCGGGCGATGAACGGAGAAGCATGATGAGCAAGGGCACGACCTGGTACGTAGTCGCAGACGGTGGCAAGGCGCGCATCCTCACGCTTGACAATGGCGCCATGCGGACGCTGCAGCGGTTCGACAACAGCGGCCACGGCGACACCGATGCGGACCCGAGCGCCGGCACCAGCCAACTCAAGGCGCCGAAAACCGACCCGCACGAGCAGGCGAAGCAGCATTTCGCCAAGCAGGTCGCCATCCGGTTGAACGAGGCGGCCCGGGCCGGCCAGGTCGACGAGATCGTGCTCGCGGCACCTGCCCATGTGCTGCACGACATCCGCGAGGGACTTGACAAAGCCACGTCCGGCAAGCTCGGCAAGTCGTTGAGCAAAGACCTGACGAACACGCCGGACCATGATCTGGCCGCTCATTTCTCATGATCGCAGCCTGGGTTCCACCGCTGCAAGCGTCATGGCGTCGCGCGACACGCCGCACGGCAACCGTCCAATCTTCGCCGAAGAACCCTGGGACGTTCCGGTCCTTGCCGGGTCGACGCTTTGCGCGCGAAAAGCGCTCGCAGCCATCTATGACGATCGAGCCGGCCAGAGCTACCTTCTGCCTGCAACCACAGCAGGGAACCTAGCATGGCCAAGCTCATGAAGTTGAAATCAGCCATCGACGGGTTCGAGTTCGGCGCGTTGCACGCGGCGCCTGAAGGTCCTCGCAGGGGCGGCATCGTGATCATCCAGGAGATCTTCGGGCTTGATGGATACGTTGCCGAGGACGTGGAGCGATGGGCGGCGAAGGGCTTCGAAGCCGTCGCACCCTCGATGTTCGACCGCCAACACCCCGGGTATGTCGCTGAACACGACCCGAAGGCGGTCGAAGCCGGCATCCGCCTCGCTACGGCGAACGGTCAGGAAAACCCCGTTTCAGATGTCCAGGCGTGCATCGACGCACTGAAGGCCAAAGGACCCGTGTTCATCGTCGGGTATTGCTACGGCGGCGGCGTGGCATGGCGGGCGGCGTCCCAATGCACGGGCCTCTCCGCCGCGGCGAGCTACTATGGGGGCGGAGTTCCGGCGATGGTGGACCTTGCGCTGAACTGCCCGGTGATCTGCCATTTCGGGCGCAAGGACGGTCATATCCCCGCCGACGAGGTCAGTGCCAAGATCAACGCCGCCCACCCCGACGTTCCGGTTTACATCTACGAAAACTCCGGCCACGGCTTCAACAACGATGGCCGTCCGGACTCCAACCTGGTCGAGGCCGAACTGGCTCGGCGACGCACGCTCGAACTGTTCGAGACCAATGGCGCGACGCCAACCTGAACGGCCCAACCTGAACAGCGTTGTCCGGCGTGAAGTGGTGTCCCCGGCGGGATTCGAACCCACGGCCCCAGGATTAGGAATCCTGTGCTCTATCCTGCTGAGCTACGGAGACGCTGACCCGGCGTAGCGCACCGCAGGCGCCGCGTCATCCCCAACCACGCACCCCCTAGCAGAATAGTACCGTCCGGGGCAGGATCACCCCTTGACCGGAGCAGGAGCCAGCGGCGTGTCGGAGGCGGCCACAGCATTTCACGCCCAGGTTCTCACCCTGGACAGCCATATCGACATCCCCTGGCCCAACCCGCCCGATCCGTTCGCGCCCACCACGCGTTGCGTGGACATGCCGAAGATGGCGGCGGGCGGGCTGCGGGCCGGGTGCTTCGCGGCCTATATCCCGCAAGGCCAGCGCAACCCGGCCGGCTGGGCCGAGGCGAAGCATCGTGCATTCGCCATGCTCGAGAGCATCGGCGGCATGGCGCGCACCGCCAACGGGCTGTCCGCACGGCTGTCGACAACAGTGGCAGAAATCCGCGGCGCCGCGAGTGACGGCGTCATCGCCATCATCCCGTGCGTCGAGAACGGGCACGCGATCGGCGAGGATATCGGCCTGTTGGCGGAGTTCCGGGCCCTTGGCGCCCGTTACATGACGCTCACGCATAACGGCCACAACGCGTTGGCCGACAGCAGCAACCCGCGCGCCGACCTGGGTGACGCCGCCACGCTGCACGGCGGGCTGAGCGGGCTGGGGCGGGAGGCGGTGGCCGAGATGAACCGGCTGGGCATGCTGGTCGATGTCAGCCACGTGTCGAAGACTGCCATGTTGCAGGCGGCGGCGCTCTCCCGCACGCCTGTCGTGGCGACGCATTCCTGCCTCCATGCGCTATGCTCCGTGCCGCGCAACCTCGACGA